>JAPOUL010000054.1 GCA_026708685.1 Bacteroidota bacterium | reverse complement strand
TGCGTATCTGTATCGGATTCATGCAACATCTTTGGATGACAAGTCCTCTTCGGTGTACGTTGGACACTTTATGAGTGTTAAGTGAGCCAGTGGGCAGGATGTGGCTTACATTCTAGGCATCCTGCCCGAGATTGACCTTCATGGTGATTCAGTGTCGTGGACTTTCATCCTTAACTGGTGTAGTCCAAGATGAGGTCATTGATGCTTCACTGCAAGATGTACCTGAGAAGTATCGGGAAGCCCCCTTGTTCGTGATAATTTTGTGAAGCATGGGAGTTTGGGGCCGCTTTTCATTAGATCTAAAGATGGCCGCCGTTCGGATATATGGATCATCGACTATTATCCGCATAGATCGCATAGACATCCCTTGCGAGATGGCTCTGAAAAAGAAAACTGGAGTTTTTTTACGGCAAGATAGACCTACTTTCTGCATCATACATGATTGGGATCACGCATTGGGAGAAGGGAGCTTGGGCAAAAAATGATGTGCCGAGCGTCAAGTAATCGTGATTCCTGAAGAAGATATTGTTGTAGAGTTCTACTAACCGAAAAATTTAAGAATTCAAATCAGAATTGCCCCCCGATCATCTGGCTGTGAAGCACAGCCATTAGAAAATATCATTAAGGATGTTCATCTGTGAGATACTGACAGAGTGGATCATTAGATGAGTTCACATTGGGGATAGAAAGATCGAGGCATCCGTTATTTAAGTTACAAGTATTCGATATTACTTCACAGTGCTATGAACACGTTCCTTGATTCATCGGTTCTTTCACTTTTTTTGAAGATATCAGCTACCTAAGATTTGGGAATTATACGCTAACCTGCAATTAACCACTGGGAAGTAGTGGCAGGGGACTACCACGCCTTGCACTCTGTTGATCTGGGAGTAGAATTCGCACTACCGAATTGAGTTCGCCAATGACCTGTGTAACATCCATTGCGTGCATGAATGCCGCGGATACTTTTTGCTGCCTCCTCTTTTGTAGTCTTCTATGCCTGCCAGATACTCACTCATGGCAAGTTTCTCTACGTGGATGGACAGTTCCGAAATATCGACATGGAGGAGAGAACTATGATCATACTTGGGCATAGGTATGCTCCTCCATGCACTTGTGCCCATTGAGCGCTTACTGGTTCGCGATTCCCTGAATGTGTCACGGAGTACGGGGACGTTTAAGATGCCAACAATGTTCGCTGCCGCAGCCTCCGATGCCGATAGAAACCAAATAATGCCAGAACCCACAATCATTTCCATGGGCATTAACCTTGCGGCGCGCATGATATCTGCATTACTCAGAAAAACGACGACCCGTTTTTCGAGGGGCAACCCGACAGTAACGAGACATTCTCCGCGTTCCTGTCCTATCTGGACAGCGAAGCTAACGGGCAAGAGGTACTCCAAGTCCTGTAATCTATCAGCAGTGGCATCCAGTTTGCATATAGACTCAAAGGGCGGGATCTGTACGGCGTACAGTCCCAACGCGTCATAGGGCATCCAGCGCAATGGAAAGGCAGGACATGGGCAGTAGCAAGGCGTGGAGGTTGAGATCGTTGCCCAGATTCCAACTCAACTGATGCTTTCTGATTCCCTGAAGAGTGTACGCGATGCCCTAATCCTGTCTCTTTTCAGTGATGGCTGCTCAGGGGATCGGGTCTTCTCGGCATCTATTTCCGCAGGGGAAAGAAGCCGAAAAACTGGATTGGAGAATGGGGTGCGAAACCGCTGGAGGCATGGAAATCGGCGGGTGGGAGTGCACTAGATGCCCCTGCCCCTTAGCACGAGATGGACTAGTCCTTTTTGGTCCCTCAACTTGGACCATATCCTTCTGTGAACCACCTGTGGAATGAGGGGATTGGTATCTGGTAATCCCCCTCCTTGGTCTGTGCGAGCACGCCCCTGTGGAGCAAGTCTTTGAACATGTCTTCGGCCGCCTGATGTGTGTGCTTCGTAGGCAGTGCCTCTATCACCTCTGTTTTGAGCAGGGGCTCGGTGGGATCTTTTGTGGACAGTATCTGGGCGATGATCTCGCGGTCTTCCCTGGTGACCCCCTCCATGCGAGCTTCGTAGTAGCTATTTCGTGCCTTTTCCCCTTGCTGGAGCACTTCGCGGAGTCCGTCATTGGACATCCCACCGCCTGTAAGGATGAGTACGTCTCTTGCCCGCCGTGAATAGCAGACCATGTGCTGGGGCCAGGCGTGCGTCTTCTCTGTGATGGTATTGACCCACGCACTGACATCGCCTCGTGCACCCCCCGCGATGGTGAGCCAGTCGGTGATGACAGCTCGCTCCGCCTTCTTGCTCAGTGGCCCGATCTCATGGGAGCACCCATCCCCGAACCGTGAGACATCAAGGGTCTTTAGGATGTCTTTGGTGGTGCCCAGCCCGCCCGCGAGGAGAATGACGGGCTTGCCAATCTCTCCGTTGTGGATCATGTCCAGGGTGTCTGTGGTCCCCTCGATGTTTTGAGGCAGTACCTTGCGCAGTTTCTGTGCCTCGTCCAGCTTGAGAATCACCCCCTCTGGTGGTGTGAGGTGACTTAGGACTTCCGCGGGGCTTGCATCCCCGGCCAGTTCTTTGGCGGCGCTGGCGTGGAGTATCTTTGCCTCCACCCCGTCCGACAGGCTGCGGCTGATGGTGTAGGATTTGCCTATTGCCTGCACCATTGCGGCGGGGTCCCACAGGGCTTGCGACCCGATCCGTGCCACGGTCCAGTCCGACTCGTCACATAGTTGGTGGAGCAGTGCAGACTTGCCTGCCCCTGGTGCCCCTTGCACCAAAAACGTGGTTCCATCGTGCGTGCCACGCGCATCAACAAGGATATTCCGAAAGAGTGAGCGGATGTCATTCCGTCCGTGGAAGAACGCAGCGAGGCCTCGGTCAATGCGGGAAATGTAGGGCGGGTTATCGCCCTGATGCCGATGGTGAAGTTCTGGATCGATCATGTTCGGGGGGTAGGCCGGGATGCCTGACAGTATAATATGATATGGGCGGGGGTGTTCCTTGAATGATTGCGAGATGTGGTTATAGCGGCTTGATGATCGCCACGTGTATCTGTGTCTCTCCAGCCGTCTATTGATGAATCTGCTGGGAATTACACCCGTTTCTCTACCCAATACACGACGGAAAATGTTATAAATTGCAGATTGGGATATAATTCCCTAAGATTTTACGTCAATTGGAATTTTTGTTATCCATATTTGATTCATGACTCCATTCAATCGGTGATCTTATCGAATTCGTACAAAGCGGCCAACACGTACATCACTTCGTAAGGATGAATGAGCAATCAGACGGTAGAGATATAATCCAGCTGGTAAAGATGATGCATTGATCTCTATGGACTGTGACCACCCAGATGGAACATCACGCTCTGGTATTGAGAGCACCTGTCTTCCTAAGATGTCCATAATATCAATTCGAAATTGAGCGTGATCTGGAACATCAAACATCAACTGTGTTACGTCTCGAAATGGATTCGGATAATTGCCAAGTAGGGTAAATTCCTGCGGTAATACATCATCTTCTTGATCAGAAACTGGCGAATGGACGCTCATTTGAAATGACAGACTCCCCGTTGCACCATGAAAATCCGTTGCTGTATAGGTGTATTCAGTTGAAAAAGAGGATGATACCAATGGCGTTCCATGGAGTATGCGAGTGGATGACTGAAACTCTAATCCTTCAGGTAAGGATGGAGATAGCGAATACTCAATTGGCCCAACTCCATGCGTTGCCTCTGGCAATTTCAACGGAACAATGGACTGTCCGTGGACATATTGCTGATCCTCAATTGTGGCAGTAAACCCCAAAGCCCCACATGTCCTTCCCGCTACATTTGGGATCAGTTTCATCCATTGCTGAAATTTCTCATCCTTAGGCGCACACACATCCTGTCCATCAAACGATAAAGTACTCAGATAATTCAGTTGGATCAAGCTTCTAGGCAATCGTCCAGTGAATGCATTATTGGAAAGTTCTAAATGCTTCAATTCGGATAAATTTCCCACTTGAGAAGGAATCTCCCCCGATAATTGATTGTCTGCCAAATCCAATGTCTCTAACTTCAACAAATTGAAAATCTCTACGGGGATACGACCCGTTAACGCATTGTCGGCAACATCTAAAATTTGCAATTGATCAAGTTGGCCAAAAGTAGCAGGAATCTCCCCGCTCAGGGAGTTTTCGGGGATCACAAGCCATTCTAGTTTTGAAAGGTTCGCTAATTCAACAGGAATCGGGCCCGTCAGCAAATTTTTGCCCAAATCAACGATAACAAGATGCGTCAGTGATGCCAGTTCAAGAGGAATCTTACCCGTTAATGAATTGTCCCTCAACCCTAGCCACTCCAATCGTGAAAGATGTTTCAATTCTATTGGAATCTCTCCAGTCAATGAATTTGATTCAAGGTTCAAGAGTTTTAATCGAGATAGCCTACCCAGCGATGGCGGAATTTCACCTGTCAAAGCGTTTTCAAATAACTGGAGATATTCAAGTTGAACTAAATGACCAAGATCTGATGGAATGACACCGGTCAATGCATTAGAACCAATATTCAATCGTCGTAACTGAGAAAGACGTTGTAATTCACTGGGAATCAAACCCGAAAGACTGTTTCCTGATAGATTGAGGATTCGTAACTGCGAAAAATTACTCAGTTCATGAGGAACGATTCCCGTCAGATTGTTATAGGAGAGATTTAAGTCTGTCAACCATCCCTCTCGCATGGTAATTCCATGCCATTGATTGAGCTCCTCCAACCTTGGCACCGTGGATGTATTCCAGTTTGTATTGTCTTCCCATTCGTCTCCTTGGGTTGCCACATAGATAGCAATCAGATTCTGATGAAGTGCATGAAGAGAACGATTCACATCTAGTGTAAACCTATCAGAGATATCTTCCACTTCACCAGTCTTCACTTTTGTAAAGAAACGAATCCTCTGATTCAGCGATGCATCTCCTGTTACACGGAGTTTAAAGTGAACCTTTGCAGAGTCTCCACTTCCTAATTCATCTATGGACTGGCTGTGTTCTAAGATTTCAATGAATGGATAAGGATCTGCCTCTATTAATTCCACAGAGACTTCGGTTGCATCTGCCAAATAATTGACGAAGACAACCTTAATCTCTACAATATCGCCAGAGGCGATTTGATGATCATTGTCATCATCTTCCCATGACCACTGTTTCAGACGAATGGCTGGTAGATGTGTATTCTGCACTGCTCCTCTACCGTTGATCAATCCTCGCCCTAACTGACCACGAAATAGAGGGTTTTCCGAATCCATGTTGATCGCAGACAATCGTATCTTTTCACGAAGTGCATCGGCGGAGAGCCTCGGAAACTTTGTTTTGATCAAAGCGGCCAGCCCAGATACGAATGGCGTGGAAAACGATGTTCCTGTTGCACGAATATATTCTCTATCCATACCGGTGGTCAGGATGGACTCGCCTGGAGCATATACGTTGACCAGCTTGCCATAATTCGAAAAATCTGACAGCTTCATTGTCTCTGTCTCTGTTGATCCTACAGAAAGCACGCGAGGATGACTTGCAGGGTAAAACCCTATTCGATCAAGATCCAGTCCATAATTCCCAGACGAAGCAATAATCAGCGATCCCATGTCTGTGGCAAGATCCAGAGACTGATTCATGAACTGCACCTTCATCGCATCACTGACAAGGCCTCCCCAACTTGCATTGATAATATCGGCCCCATTCATAGCCGCATAGAGAATCCCTTCATAACCAAACCCAATCCCAAGACCTGAGGGGTGTGTTGCATTAATATGCATGAGCTGGGCATTCCATGATGCTCCCGAGATCCCAATTTGATTATCATTGACCGCACTGGCAATTCCAGCAGCTGCGGTTCCATGCAAGGGGTTGGGCCATGTTATTGGGGATGGATCAGGATCATTATCTGTATCATCTTCATTCGAGAAATCCACCCCATGGACATCATCAATGAATCCGTTTTCATCATCATCAATCCCATTTCCGGGAACCTCGTCTGCGTTGATCCACGCATTGGAAAAGAGATCTTCATGTTGCCAGTGGGCACCGTTATCTACCATAGCAATCACCACTCTTGGATCCCCTGATTCACTTTTCACTTCATTCCAGACTTCCGTGAAGCGAAGTTGGCGAAGTGCAGATTGAAATTTGAACTCTGGATCATTGGGATCCACCAATTGCATTGGATCCGTCATATTCAATTGATGAATGACCAGCGGTTCAGCATAGGTGACCCCACTCACCGATGAAAAATGATCCGACACTCGGACGGGATCGGTATCACCATGGTATCGTACATAGTAGGTGCGACGGAGGGCTAACAGGTTTTTAAGTGTCGATGGGGTTGGAGTGACATAATCCAGAAATGGATAGACTCGCTCAATCCGGTAGACTTCATGTAACTCTGCTAATTGATCAAAGGCTTGAAGTCCAATGCGATGAGATTTTTTCGCAATCTGCATCGTGGTATCAAACTGTACGACAATCACCCCAGATTGAAACTCAGCCGATCTCTGGGCAATGACTGGAGAGACAAAAGTGAGAGAAAGCAAAATCCCCCACAACAGAGAAAATCGGCGGGAGGGCTGCCAACTTGAAAATAGAACGTATTTCAATGTAATATGCATCAAAGAGTAGGCAAGAGCCAGAGACATGGTGAATGATTTAGAGATGAATAGTAGTAATGCCATCACGAGATGTCCTTCAATCTCATGGTAGTTGGGGAAGGTGCCTTACAAATATAGATGTATGATTACCGTAACCATCACTTTAGGTGTCATCTCCTGTATTCACATCCACATCCTGAATATTTTGCGTTAGATGATCTATGACGATCAGAGAAATGGTGAAACCCAGTTCATAAAAATGTATTGTTGTTGATCAACCATCCTGTTGCTGTTGATCCAATACTTCCTGCCATCCTTGAAGATAGGTTTGAGCAGGCCAAGCCAAATATCCCGGATATTCCTGACGTGCAGCCTCAACCGCCCTTAGATCTATATTCGTGGTCACGATGGTGTCTGTTGTTTCAAGCACAACTTCTCCCATGGGATTGACGACTAAAGAGGGACCCCCCAATGGAACCCCTAACTCTGGATAGGGACGATTCACTGATATGACCCATGCCGATGCGGTTAAAGCCATAGCTCTGTATGCAAGAAGCCATCGCTCCCATGTAGCGGAATCTGTAGCACGAGGTGCAAGGATGACCTGTACCCCTTGGGCAGCTAAAATCTGGGCAGAAGTAGGACGATTCACATCAGAGCAAATCTGAACCCCAAACTTGATGCCATCATATTCAATGATATTAGGGGGATCCATCGTTGGCTCATAATGATAGCACTCCCAAAAGCCCTGCTCATTAGGCAAAACATGTTTCGCAGGTGCTCCAATGATTTCTCCTATTGGATTGATCAGAAGTGCAAGATTGTATCGACGACCGTCAGGCAATTCTCTGATCACCCCTCCAAGAACAGCAATATTTGCCTGTTTTGCGGCGTGACGAAGTATGGTTTCCCTGATGCCACCACACTGCTCTGCATCCTCAGGATCAACGATTCTTTTCGCTGGTGCCCAATCATTGAGAGGTAATTCTGGAAGAACAGCCAACTCAGCACCCTGATCACGAGCTTCTTCAAGGCATGAAGTGAGAGATTCCTCTTCGGCAAAAATCTCGCTGATCATTGAGATGGCGAACGAATGCGTATTGATTCTCATATTACCCATAACGAATGCAGTTGCCTAAAGCGTATTCTTGATACATCTGAATATGTATGGAATTCCCTATGAAGATTTTATCGATTCATAGAGAATGTGATCCCAATTGAGAAAAATAATACTCATCATTGAACAATGAAAAAGCGGAGATCTGGATGGGTTTCCAAGATATTCAGTGGAGAGTATCTCCATCATCATCTGATCCATTCGGTGATTTGCATCATGTACACATCATCCTTCAAAGTTGTTTGTTGTGTATAACAACTCGAGCATACACGGGGCGGGCTCTTTTCGGATGAGTCCCATGCGAATCCTTGATTAATCCATGAGGCTTTCTTGGAATCG
>JAPOUL010000128.1 GCA_026708685.1 Bacteroidota bacterium | reverse complement strand
TTAGACTTCGTCTATTCTATTCGAGTTTTATCTGCCAACTCCAATGTATGGAGAATAGTGCGAAGCTCCTGAGTCACTTTTTCAACCTGATCATTAGGGCCGCTCGCAGAAACATTCACCTGGATATCAATATTGTTTAAAGTTTTGATCTTTTTGATCACATCCATATTAAACTTATTCCATAACTCTGGGGGTATAGTACTGGATAACCGCAGGGTAATAGTTTTTATATCCTGCGGTGGAGGTAGAGGTGGGAGTGGCGGAGGTAGGGGATCTGGAACGGTTAATTCTCGTGCCTTTTCCTGACTCAGTAGGAACACTCCAGATTCAAATGCTATTTCTTCGGTGCGAATAGGCTCCTTAAACCAGACTCTATTGTAAGTTCCATCGGTACTTGAACCTGATGCTAAACCAAAATCGCCATTGGCGATAAATATGGTAATCTGTCGGATAAGAACTGATTCTGGGTCAATCAGCCGCGTAAGCGAGCCATCCAAAAAACTTTGTCGCAGACTTGTGAGGGGCCATGCTCCAGAATCTCTGAACACTGGAGGCCAGTTACGATCAATATAACCAGCACCAACACTTTCATTCAATAATGCTTCATTTCTCATGGCACTGAGTACCCTCCCGCCAAGCGTTGCACTCCCACTGGAATGTCCAGCACCAAGATCAATGATGTTCAATCCACTTGGATCATGTGAATCAGTCATTACAATAAATCGATAACTGGCCCATACTTCATCTTGAGCGGATTTTTCAGCATTCTTCATCAAACTCTTAGCCTCTGCATGATCCGCATGATTGATTTCAGATCCCAGACTTCCATTCTCAATTTCTAAGAGAACTCTCTTCCATGCCAGCCAGTGCTCAACTTTTTCACGTAATCGACGGCCAACAGACTTTAAACACCAAACAAGAGAGGCAGGATAAAGTCGAGGAGAATTCCCCCGATGTTTTGTGGATTCCTGCATCCACTCAATATCTTGTTCATTGCCAGACCATTCGATTTCAGGGTCTATTACCACCAGCGACAGACGTTTTGTATCCGAGACACCATTACTGTCTTCTGGAAATACGATCACTGGCAACGAGGATCCACGACGGAATTGATCCTCCACCAAACTACGGATAGCAGGTTTGATTTCCGATTCTTCATCCAGTGAGGCTCTGCGATCACTGACCACTTTCTTCAGTGTAGCTTGATGATGGATCTTATATCCATCTTCGCCCACCTTTCGGGTAAAGAATCCTTTGGAGTCCAGTGCTGTGGCAGCATTATCAATCTCAGTAGTACCAATGCCAGGCTCTCCCAATGCAAAACGTAGTTCTGGTAGATGTGCCACTTTATCCACCTGTCCCCCAGAAGATTCAAACAATATTGTCGTTCCAACTCTACGATGAATATCGCGAAGTGTAGGAGGAGCCTCTGCATCTAAGGCACGAGCATGAGACATTTTTCCCGCAATGTCGGCATCAATGGCTACATCAAGTCGGTTCTCCCCCAACTGTCCTAAAACAACAGCTCTGAACTCTGGAATCTCTAAGGGTGCTGATCCCAATGTAATCAATGGCTCACGGCGTGCTTTAACAAATTGATTTTTAGATGCCGCTGAAATCCACTGGGCGAGCATGGCTAATGCACCCCTCGTTTGCTGAAACATAGAAAGCACTCTCCATTTCCGTTGAAATACGGAAAGCGTAGCTGGATGAAATGGATAGCACGCCTCAAAGCGACTTCGGAGAAATTCTTTTGCCTTTGATTCGGACAATGCGGAATCCACGGACATCCAAGCTGCCGGGAGACGCTCTCTGCGTTCAAAACACCAATCGGTATACTGCTTTGATACCCGTTTCATCAGCTTCTCATTACCTCTATCCTCAAAGAGTCTTCGACAGATCACTTCACTGATTTCTGATTCGTCATTGGCGATCAGATCTTGGGCAACACGGCGAACGACTTTGGTAATTTTCTCTTGCCATTGTTGATCCCAACTCGTCATTTCCACTTGACTGCGGGGCAAACTGATGACAGCGACTGCGTGAGTGGTTCCAGTCACGGCAACCGATAGATTTTGAATGAACGCGTGAAAGCTCTCGGCCATATTTCGATGACGATTCACAAAGTTGAGAACTTCATCAAACAACAGTAAGACAGGTGCATTGGCGGCGGCGAATACCTTACCAAGGGCTTCTGTTCCAGGCGGTGTATCCATTGCCGTAGTCCCAAGTGCAGCGACACCTTGGTCGCCAGCAATTTGGCGTGCAAGATCAATCCACGGGGTTTCTCTACCGCCGACTGGATCCCACGCATTCCCGACAAACACGCCAACTCGGGCTGTGGCGAGTTGAGCAATATTTGCACTTTTGAGTAAGTCGATTACACCTGGAAGACGAGAGGCAGTCGCACCTGCATTAGCTATATGATACAGTGAGGTAAGCGTGTGTGTCTTTCCCCCACCAAATTGTGTAATGAGTGTCAGCACTGGTGCAGTTTTTTCAGTTTTACCTGAAAGCCGACGAAGGACCATTCCAGAGTGATCCGTAAGTGCACGCGTGAAGCAAGTTCTGGAGAAAAACTGCTCTGGGTTACAGTAATCCTCGGGAGCAGTACCAGCAATGACCTGCTCAAGAGCAATGGCGAATTCATCAGGTCTGAACGACCGACCTTCTCGTACTTCTTTTCTAAGAGTTACGCTTTTATACCATGGTGTTAATGGCATTTAATCAGTTGATAAAAATATAAAATATAGTCTGAACCAAGAGGGATTATAGAAATTAGAGGTAGAATCATATAATTCATTTGCCAAGTTACTTGTTCCACATGGGACATAATTGAATGTTGTAATCTTTTGAATACTCAACCTAAATCCACATATTTTATCATTCACTAACTCTAAATGAGCTTCTGTATTTACGAAGTGATCGTTAGTGGTTTTCTAAATCATTCAGTATGGACCTGCATTTGATCTCAATCGTTTGCACTGTCCTTCTGTGAGAACCATCAACTTGTAAGTCTGAAGTATAGATTCAATTCTTGAATGGATCCGATCATGGGATTTATCATGGGAGCAGTTATTGGTTAGTGCCATATGCTCTTGTAGGCATAGGAATCTGATTAGAATCTGTCAATTCAGATCGGGCCGATTTTAAGAAATTTATGATGGAGATCAAGGGGAAAGTTGCTGAGAACCGTCAATTGATCTACGAGAACAGTTCAGAGGATCTATATTCTCATGGATCAGATCCTCAAATCCAATAACTGATATTCTCAAATTTGTTATCAACTATCGTCAGGAATTGAATCTTTTATAACAGACTATCAATGTTTTGACACACAAAGGTCTCTTCTTGATAGTAAGTTTTTGTGTGATGTCGTGAAATCACTGCCTCTCAGGGTTGAATAAATCTTGCCACGGGGATTGTTGATCAATTCCTTGTTCTTAAAATCTTGTTGCAATGCTCGGTCATTGGAGAATAACAAGCGAGCACCACTGATTTGAGCTAATGCGATAATATGTGCATCATCGGATTGACATCGCCCCGCAACATGAAGATCCTTCATTTTAGCATTGATTCTTTCCTGATTCTGAATATTCAGTTTACCAGAGAATTGTGCCTGCCTTGACCATTCTAAAAACTCTCCTGAAGCAATTTTGAGTTCCCGTAATAACTTTCCACCAACAACCAATCGTCCCTTATGGGAATTCATCCAATCCCAAAATTGCTTTCCAGCCTCAGTGGCGTTGATTCCAAATACTTCATGGATCACATTTGCGTCAAGAATTGCACACATTTATACTAAACCCAAGGATCGATTCACTTCATTCATAAAAAAATCGCGATAACCAGCTGGTGTATTGAGGTAATTTCCCATTTCATCTATCTCAATGGAGTGAATATGAACTTCAGATGATGCATGTTCAAAAAACAGTATTGACACATCTTCTGGTTTTAAGTCCGTCTTTTCATCCCGAACATCCATTCGAATCCGATCCATCAAGTAATCGCTGTGCGTCTCAATGATCAATTGCCGTCCCTGAGCAGCAACATTACAAAAAAGACTACCTAATTCCGCCTGAACACCGAGATGTAGATGAACTTCTGGTTGTTGAACTAATAACATTCTAGTATTTTCAGGTAAAAGAAGCTCTGTTAGAATAGGAAGTACCTGACTAATACCATACCCTACATCTCTCAGGTTCCGCTTTGGACCTTTACGTTTTTTCTGGAATTTTCTTACTTGAATCTGAAATGGATCACTCTCAAGTTTTCCTAGACGCTTGATGTTGATTTCATCAAAGATGCCTGATTGTGAACCAAAATCTTCTATTTTCTTTTTCAGACTTTTCCAAGTATCAAGATGATGGTTGGCTAAATTAGCCAGTAACATTGGAACATAATCTCCTTCGGGATCTGGTGATAGACTGGCAGGATCATAGGTGCGACTTGGTTTTGAACGAACTGGTGCACTGGCATAAGGTCGTTGTTGATCAAGATCAAAACTGAGAAGCTCGGATTCAATGATCTCTAAAGAATCCGATTGTGATAAGACTGAGGATCCATTTAACGGGGCAAAATTATTTGGATGCTGTCTATCATCATAAAACATCTCGGGAAGATAGACCTTCAGTAAACGCCTCATACCAATCAGTGGAAAATCACCCGATACCACATCTTCTGGTAATGGAGCCTCCCAGATTCCTCGTGATGTCCCTACTTGGATCTTAGGCCTTCCACCAATATCATAATTATCTCGGATCCAAACATGACCATTTTTCAAGAGAGTATTCAATGGAACTGGGACAGTTCCATTCTTACCAAATGTAATCTCCACTTCTATGTTTTCATCAATTCGTCCACTCATTATGAATGAAGATTTTGGATGATAACCAGATTTAACAGCCGGTGTCTGTTGTTTTTGATGATGACCTATCTTAGGACGATGAATAATGCCATCATAACTTCCTAAATCAAATGGTTCCTCTTGGAAGTTTGGAGTCTGGCGGCCATAGACGCAGTCCCAGAATGCTCTGATTATGGCTAAAAAGGATGTTTTCCCAGTACTCTGATCACCTATGAGCAGTGTGATCGGCGCAAGGCGGGCCGTCTGCTTTGAACCAAAACATCGGTAATTTTCCAAAGAAATATGTTTCATGGGATGATTGTATTTTACCGTGGAACTGCCAGTAACATTGCATCAAGGAGTCGTTTCTCTTGACTCCCAATAGGATACAAAGCCGATAGAGCATTGGCGAGATGCAAGAATTCTGGGCCGCGGCTCAATTCAGAAGCAATCAATGTTCGTAGAGCTCCTGACTGCCCTCCTGCTTGAAATAGCATAGCCGCATGAACCCGATCTAAAACGGTTGCATCTTCGGACTCAAATTCAAAATCTTTTCCAATAAAACTCTTAGATGTCCGCGATTTACTTGGTGTTGATTCTGGGATCATTTCTGGAAAGAGTGAAGCCTGATTGGTGTCCGACACATCAATTTCAATCCATTCTGCAACTTGACTTGCTCCATCTTCTCCAAAAAGTTCTTTACTTCGATCCATTACTGGCATCAAACGTACTATGCCTTTTTGCTGAGTAATTATTTTTCCTCTCCATTCATCCAAATCAATCCCCATAGGTTGAGCAAAACGACGGACTACATCATAGGGGAGTGCAAAACCTTTAATGATGTGTTTATCAAATTCATCATTTAGATTAGAATCATCTTTTTGACCATCTGTGCTTTGGAGCGTCCAGAGGAATAATGCAGTTAGACGGGCATCTTCTTCAACTACAATTGATGCACCGATGTTATTAGGGGTAATAGCAGTATTGAGTACTCTTGCAAGTGCGGTTCGCCCGACTACTTCCCAAACTTTCTCAAGGTAATCTGAAAGTTTAACTTCATTGCCTTCAGCCGTCTCTACCCGACAGTACCTGCTAAATATCTCCAGAGCTGGTCCGATGCAAGCAAAAACTAAATCTGCACCTCTAATCCCCTCATCTTGAAGACGAATCATCCAGCTACGAACACGTTTTGGCAGCTCACGTAGTACATAGGCCCAGTCTCCTATTGGTGCGTCTTTCATTCGTGGGCGACAGATCAGATGTATACTGGTAGCGAGAGCAGCAGATTCACGGGCACGAAAACGCTGTTTATGCTCAGTTGCAATCGGCCAAGATCCTGTAATTGTCCATCCGCCTTCAATCATTCCTGAAAGTAGTGCCTCCCAACCTTCAGTGGTTTTGTGTGCAAAAATAACTGACCCTATCCCATCATCCTTAAGAATCCGTCGGCCTTCTGTAAATGCTTCTCCCATTTTGATCTCAAACCATTTTTGATCTTTTTTCAGATGCGTTTGATCTGTTTTAGTTTCATCTTGAACAATCTCTTGTTGCTTTGGACTTAGTTTATCTGAGTTCATTAGATCATTTAGTTCATGGTGATTAGGAAGTATGCGCTTGAACCACACAAGGAAAAAATCTGCTAAATCAGCATATGGAACAGCGTCATAATATGGTGGATCAGTAAACCATATATCAGTGCTTCTATCTTGCAGAGGATGATAAGTTGAATCAACATTTTCCACCCGTCCAGAAGCATCAAATCGTAGATTCTCAATAATTTTACATGTAGAATCAAGCCCAGCAAGAAAAACTCCACCTGCTCCTCTTTTGGGGGTAGACTCACAAAAATCCCATACCATAGGAATTGCCTGACGAGTGAACAAATGACCCGGATTCTCCGCGACACTTGACCAGTGAACAAGTGAGTTATTATTGTCAGCCATTTTGCCCAGAAGTAGGGCGATAAGTCGGCGATGAGTGTCGGTAGTTTTGATTGTGTCAAGACATTTTATTATTTCAATCAATGCTACCTTTTGTCTTGCCGTAAACAAATCCCCCCACCTCATCATCCCATAGCGCCGTATACTAAACGCACGTCCAGCACCCGATCCCCCTCCCAAGGGGGTTGGCTCATCCGGCACAGGGCAGAGTCCCTGTCTTCCACCGATTTCCCAATCATCAATAATTTTATTTAGATACTGCTGAGACTTTCGTACAACTACATAATCTGCCTCGGTTGGAAGTCGATAAAATCTACCTTTATGTCCCTTTCTTAATAATACAACAGCCGTAATCCGTGCTCCTCCAACACGTAAGCCATCATCATCAAAAATTACATCTGCCCCCCCATTCTGCATTATGAATTGCTCTCGCACTCGTTCAGGAGGCAGAACCGTTCCACAACAAATGCATGTTGCCTTCGCACGCGTTACAGTAGCAGACGGTACATCATCATCAACCTTTGGCTCAAAAATATCAAATTCAATTTTTGGAGGTAGCCCTTCTGTCCTACTAATTGTGTAACGTAATGCTATTTTTCTATTCTTTTTTTTACATAACCAAAACGAACGCATTAAGGGAATTTCAGCACCACAATTAGGTGATTCGCAACGAACCGATCGAACCCACATGTAAGTAATAGGATTAGCCCCATCAGAATCATCTGGGAACAATTCAGACAAGTTGCTCACAGATTTACGCTTGATCAATTCAGTTACCTTACGCAGGTCTTGCACCAAATCATGTCCATAATGTTGAATATCTTCTAACATAACCTTTAGAATCAGGCATGCTACCGGGTTTAGATCGCTTGAAAATACTCTCCCCCCAAGCCTTAATCCTTCAATAGGAATTGCTCCTCCCCCAGAGAATGGATCAACTATTAATGGAGCTTGATCGCAATATGCAGCACTTATTAGTGCACGACTTACACTCAAATATTCATCACGAATTTTATGGTCAGTAACTGAATTCCAATTAGCATAATCTGCAATGAAGTCTAAAATTATTTTTCGTAGCCCAATATCTGATTTAATCGTTTTTAACCAAGAACTTGGATGATTTTCCATATTCAATAGAATTCCTCGAGCATCTTCCCTGAATGAATTTGGGCAAAGGGGATCACATGGATCAGGAAGTAATAATCCCATCAGAATAGCACGGCATGATGCCAGTGGACGTCTTGCCCACCACTGGTGCAATCTAAGGGGATGTCCCGTTAGGGGAGAAGATTTTTCCCTAACTGCCTGTTTTGAAACCTCTGCAATAGGGAAATCTACCTCTGCAATACGTTTGCACTCTCTCGGAATCATGAAACACCCCCGTTAGAATTTTTGAAATCACTATTATCCCAAGAACCTATCATCTTTTTGCCCAATAAGAAATCAGATGAATGGATTGCTTTACGTGCACGATTGATTTCAGAGGCGAGAAATTCCTCATCTGGTAAGGTAGTCCTATATTCAGTCGCCATCACTTTGTTGGATAAACCTTCAAGTGCATATCTTGCTACCGACTCATCTTTTTCATTACACAAAATAAGTCCCACAGGTGGATTTTCTCCTTCCATCATCCAATTCTCCTTCGCATAATTGAGATAAAGATGCATCTGCCCAGCATCAGCTGGAGTGAACTTCCCTAACTTCAAGTCAATGATTACTAAACATTGAAGCGTTCT
>JAPOUL010000045.1 GCA_026708685.1 Bacteroidota bacterium | reverse complement strand
CCTTAATCCACAGGAATGCTCCCATTTACCAGCATGGATTAGCCACAGAACAATGAATCTTGTCTCTACTTTAACGCAACACAAAACAGTCATCAGAAAATTACAGAACCATCTCATGGGATATAAATTTTTGATGAATGATCCATAAACATCCTAATAATAATGCAAGGCTGTAGATGATTAAAATGAGAATGTCTAGCAACAATGAGGATTGAATGTAAGTCTGGTCAAATTCAAACTTTGGTAGATTCATGATTTCATCACGAGTAAATTGATGATTGGTAAATAGTTTTTGAAATACATATTCTCTGTAGTTTTGGGCATACTCTATCGATTGTCTTAAAAAGCTACGATAGTGTTGTGTTGATGTACCAGCAATATCCGTCATCCTTCTTTGAACTATCATGGCTGGGGAAAAATGACTTGCGTTTTGCATCCAGCTATTTCGCCGATCAATTTCTTGCTCATATGCGTCCAAGATTGACCTATGCTTGAGTTGTGCCATGTATTGTTTCGCCAAGTAATGAATATTCCATCCCGTAGGATGAGATAGATCTTTGGTTACAGGGTCATCCGACCTCCAAGTGGGGTGACTTGTGTATAATTTTTGAAGCTCTTCTTCATAGTTGCTCTCAACCTCATTATATACTTGTTGATGATGATTGACGATCTGGATTCTGGGGGGGATTGGATTGAAGTCATTTCCTATTTGATTCACAATGGATGGAATCAAAAAAACAAACAGAATCCAAAAACCTGTAAGGATCATCAGGCTTCTGTCGGAGGAACATCTCAACAGATTCACAAAAAAGCAGAGTAGAAACCAAAATGCACTGTACAAAAGTCCAATCAATACGAATTGTATACCTTGAATGACATGTTGGTAAACAGGGATCTGAAATGCCAATAGTAACCCTACACTATAAATGACCAGACAGCCTGAAAGAACACAAAATCGGAGGATAATCTTGTTCAGCACCCAAACCTGTAAACGGATCGGTTGTGAGGCGATCAATGAAAGCCTTCCCGTTTCCCGTTCCTGCGAAAGGAGATTAAAGGATGCAAGAATAATGATAAGAGGGAGGAGGTTGACCCAAACAAATACTAAATCCAGCTGACCGAAGAGTTGCTCAATGGGGCTAACCAATTCTGTACTACTCATTTCATACGATTCATCAAAGTAAAGTATGATTTTTTTGTAATTACTGTAAATATCACTTTGCCCCGTTGCAATGATTGAAAAAGGCTCAAATGGTAGCCACGCAATTCTGTGGTTATTGTATGTTAATCTGACCCCACTGGTGGGCAAGGTGTAGCTTTGTTGATATGAATTTAGCCCACGGTTCAAAGAGTCGATTTGTGCGACTAATTCATCATCATACTTTTTGACGAGCTCCATTTGTTTTTCAACTTCAAGTTTTTTGGATGCCTGATAGTGGTTAGAATTAAGCATTGCAAAACCCATCAATACAAACAACAATACCATTAAACTCAAAAGAGTGTAATCTCTTTTCAGGTGAATCCATTCAACCCGAAAAGGATGAATTAATCCCGTTATCATAATGATCAAGGCTTATTTTGGACCATCTGCATCATACAATCGTGGAGGTCTTGCTAGCACTATCTGATGTTTTCGAGAGCGTATTCACCATGAAAATCTTAGATAGAAACTTTGCTGAACATGAAATGTGTATCCCAATTGATCTTGATGCATACTTGCAAGTACCCCTAAATAATCCGTATACTTCTTGAAAACCTTACCATAAGAACAAAACTGCCAAAAGCCCAAACGGTGAGAATAAGAAATTCGGGAATATGATTTTGAAGGATTTCCTGACTCGGCTGCCATGCATACTCAAATATTGGCATTGAAGACCATAGTGAATCGTTGGCCATGTAGTACTCCACATCTTTTGCATGATGAGCAATATCCATGTTTAATGCTGTATTCAACTTGAGTCGATATAATTCTGCCTGAGCTCCAAAATGCCACAAAAACCCGTAGTCTGCACGGGTGAATGACATGGATGAAAAACGCGTAGGAAGCATCGGAGAAAGGAATCCTAATCCACGATATATATTTCGTTGCTTATTGTATTGATGTTGAAGTAAGTTAAAATGTTTGGTATATATTTCTGATTCATACTTTTCACCCTCGGCAAGGAGAAGTCCACTGTATACAACTGGCAGATCTTCAATAGAGGACACATTGTATTGGTTCAAAACATTTTGTTGAAACTCCTTGGCAGCTTCATTCCAAAAATTATGTCCATCCAGCCCTTTCGCTTTGTCCTCTGTAATCCTTTCTGTAAATGTCTGAAGCTTTGGAAAAGGATAAAGCATACTTGATACATTTGTTGAAACTTTGGGAACTATAAGCGTCATAAAAATCCAAATGGATAAAAGAAACATCAGAGAAGATCCAGAGGATTTTGAAGCGATTGATACAAGGATGACAATACTTAGAAAGGTTAAAAAGTAAAGAATGTACATCACAAAAAGGCTGATCCACTCTATACTGGTAACAGCCCCGTCAACGAGATCAAATCCAAAGAACAAAGCACCAATGATGAGTGGGGCAAGGGCCAAAAGAATTTGGACAAAAACTGCTAACCATTTCCCTATACATAAATGATGAAAAGAAACACCTTGTGCAGCTAACAGGCGAATGGTTTGATGTTCTCTTTCGGATGTAATCGCATTATAGCCAAGAAAAATGATGAGCAATGGAAAAAGATAGATCAACGTAAAACTGATGGTCATTTCGCCAAAACGAAAAAGTCCTGAACGATCCTTTGACTCTTTGAATGTACTGAGTTGGCGCTGATGTGCACGAAGATGAATAACCTGCCCCGAGAATGGGAGAATTCCCTTATCAAGTATCGTCAATGGGTAATGCGGTTTGATCACATACGTCCCATCATGGGCGGCATCGTGAGGATCTTTTTCAGGTTGATTTTCCCAATTTCTTCTCACCTCAGCAACACTATCTTCATACTGTTTTTTAGCATCCATATAGTCAATGTAACCTATACTTAAAACCAGAATCCAAATGAATACAATTAAAGATAGAAGTATTTTAACTCTACCATTTCTAAATTGAGACTTTAATTCGTGTTTGAGAATATATCCTATCATTGAGAGTTGTTCATGATCCATGATTTGCCATAGTGATGCAAATCTTATTACTGAGTACTACAAGCCCTATAACAATCGTCGTCACCTTGAAGATGATCAAAGAATGCGTTGGAATTTTCATTGATGAATCACATAGGAGATCATCATACAGTATACTTGGGAAAATGGTCATGATTGAGGACCTATGACGTATATTTACTCTGTACTTAGAGTGACTTTTCATCACCTGCAACTACGGTGAACTTATGGAAGTATACCATTCATTATCATGATTTATACAAATCAGAGTCAACATTTATCAGACATTCAATATTAATCGTATTCGTTGAGAGCCATCTCAATGATCTATCATCGCAAACTATTTCTTCATGATCATTCACAGATCTATGTACAACATACTCTTTACATCTTCCCTCTTTGGTTTGATTCTACTCAATCCAATGATCCCTGCTCACGCTCAAGATCGCACCGTTGGACTCATGGTTAATGAAGCAGGAGCCTCTGAAGGGTATACGATCATCTCTCCAATCTTTCACCCTTCGGTCTATTTGGTCAACCTTCAAGGAGAAATCGTACATAGTTGGAAAGTCAGCTCATTGTTTGGTAGCACCAATCGATTATTGGATGATGGTGCGCTCTTACGTGTATCAGCGGCTCCGAATGCGTGGACGGATGTTCAGGGGCTATCTGGGCGTATCGAAATTATTGAATGGGATGGATCTCTGCGATGGCAACATGATTTTGTGACCGATGAGTACATGCTTCATCATGATGTTGTCCCGTTACCGAATGGAAACCTACTTGGAATTGTATGGGATCGCCATGATAAGGATGACCTTGATGAGGTTGGATACAACATGGAGAATCTGTCCGATGATCTTGATGAAATATTGAGTGAGCGAATTGTAGAATTTAAGCCCGTATTGCCCGATACGATTGAAATTGTCTGGCAGTGGGATTCGTGGGATCATCTAGTGCAGGATCATACCGCCATGCGCACAAACACCTATGAGGATAAAATATCTGATCATCCAGATCGCATAGATATTAATACATCCACTGGAGGGGACTGGCTTCATTTTAATGCGTTGGATTACAATCAAACCCTTGATGTCATTGCAATCAGTGCCTCCTATTTAAATGAAATATGGGTCATTGACCATAGTACTACAACGGAGGAAGCCCGTGGGAATATTGGTGGTAATTTTGGACTTGGTGGCCGTCTATTGTATCGGTGGGGGAACCCTCAGAACTATGGAATAGGTACAGACAGTGACCAAACATTGCACTTCCTCCATTCTGTTTTGTGGATTACCAATGATTTGCCCGGTACTGGAAATTTGCTACTGTTTGAGAACGGGGTTGATCAACCTGAGGGCAACTACTCTACGGTCCACGAGCTTACACTGCCCTATATGGAAGGTAGCTATGGAGATGAGATCTGGTATGCCATAGATACTGATGGTTCTTACAAGGCCCCAGAGTCAGTATGGACCTATTCCTCTCCCAGTGATTTCTACAGTAATTTTCTGTCTGGACAGCAGCGTCTTCCCAATGGAAACACACTCATTGTTGAGGGAATGACGGGGCGTATTTTTGAAATTCTGCCCAATACAGATCAACTCGTTTGGGAATATGTTAACCCTGTCACGATGGCTGGGCCCCTATCTCAGGGTGATCCAATTCCACCATTTGGTCCCCCGGGTTCAATTCGTCAGCAGAATGGAGTTTTTCGTGCTTTACGATATGGAGTCAACTTTAGTGGTTTTTCCGATAAAGATCTGACTCCAGTGGGGCCTATTGAACTCAGAAATGAAATACCCATCTCAGACGCTTCGTTCAATGTTACCCCAAGTTACCCCAATCCATTCCAGAACCATGCAACGATTTCCATTCAAGTGGATGTACCCCAAAACATTCAAATGACCGTGTTTAATGTCCTTGGTCAAGAGGTGGAAACACTCGTAGCTGCGTTTCACGGTTCAGGTACCTACAACTATGTCTTTGATGCCAAAGACCTTTCTCCAGGACTTTATTTCTGTAAGGTGATCTCAGAGGGTCATTCAAAGACCATCTCTCTCATTCACCAGTAACCGTAGCTCACTCCTGTCAGAAACTCATTTGAAAAGATTGATATAGGGCACATTTCTACTTACACCGGGCGTACATCCCTTACGGAATCGTACTCCCTATCCGTAATAACAACTCTTTCTTTCCCTTACGCTGATGGGAAGAAGTCGCAACAATAGGTAGATCCAATCCACAGTTTTCAAGGGACTGCTTTACACTCTTTAAACTTTGTGTGATTTTATTGCCAGATAATTTATCTACTTTTGTAAGCACGAGAACACACTGGGCATGAACCTCTGTAAGCAGTAACATGACTTCCTTGTCCAGCTCAGAGGGAGGATGGCGGCTATCAACGAGATGGAGCACGGCAACCAATGAATCACGATTCATCAAATAGTCGGCTATACGCCGTCTCCATTGAGCTCTAATTTGTTTGCTGACTTTTGCGTATCCATATCCCGGCACATCCACAAAGTACATCTTCCGATTGACTTCATAGAAATTAAACGTCTGCGTTTTTCCAGGGGTTGTACTGGTTCTTGCTAATGATTTTCGTTGGCAGAGCATATTCAGCAGGGCACTTTTTCCAACGTTAGAACGCCCAATAAAGGCAACCTCAGGTAGAGTTTCCTCTGGCATCTGAGCCATTCTTGCAGCACTCTTTACAAAGGTAACCTGATGGATATCCATCACAAAGATCAACCAACAATCTCACGAGTCGTTTTACCGATATGGGCTGGGTCGCGAACCACATGAGCACCTGCGTCTGATAATGCGGCAAATTTATCCTCTGCCGTTCCTTTTCCTCCCGCAATGATGGCTCCAGCATGCCCCATACGGCGGCCAGGAGGTGCAGTGGCACCAGCAATGAAGGCAATCACGGGTTTTGAAACCTGCTCCTTGATAAAAGCAGCTGCATCTTCTTCATCGGTTCCTCCAATTTCACCAATCAGAACGACCGCTTCTGTATCTGGATCTTTTTCAAACAGGTATAAAGCATCAATAAACTTTGTTCCTATGACTGGATCTCCTCCGATACCGATGGCTGTACTTTGTCCGAGTCCCTCTTTTGTCAACTGATCAACCGCCTCGTAGGTCAGGGTACCAGAACGGGAGATCACACCGATAGAGCCTTCGGAAAAAATCATGGCAGGCATAATTCCTACTTTGGCCTGCATGGGTGTCAGTAGCCCTGGGCAATTAGGTCCCACAAGACGAGATCCAGCAGATTTAACATAATGAGATGCCTCAACCATGTCTTTGACAGGAATCCCTTCGGTAATACATACGATTAACTTGATGCCCGCCTCTGTGGCCTCCATGATGGCATCTTTGGCAAATGGCGGGGGCACAAAGATCACCGATGTATTTGCACCCTCTGCATCAACGGACTGTCGAACAGTATTAAAAACTGGGCATCCAAGATGTTTTTGACCTCCTTTTCCAGGGGTGACTCCTCCCACCACCTTCGTTCCATAGTCAATCATCTGCTCCGAATGAAATGACCCCTCTTTCCCAGTAAATCCCTGAACCACGAGGCGTGTGTGCTTGTCAATTAAAATGCTCATAAAATGAAATGTATGATTTGTTCTATGAAGATACAGTATTGGCTAACATCATGATCTTTTCTCCAATGGAGAGAAGTCTAGACTCACTAAGCGGAGGTCCAATGATTTGAACCCCCACTGGCAACCCATTGGCCGCTTTTCCAACAGGTACAGATAAAGCGGGAATCCCTGCTAGATTTGCGGTCACGGTGTAGGCATCACTGAGATACATCTGAAGGGGATCATTCCCCCATTCTCCGATGCGAGCACCAGCTGTAGGGGTTACGGGTGTCAGCATTACATCCACTTTTTTCCAGGCCTCATCAAAATCGTTCCGTATGAGAGAACGTACGCGTTGTGCCTTTCCATAGTAGGCATCGTAATATCCAGCGGATAGAACGTATGTGCCAAGCATGATGCGTCTTTTCACTTCAAATCCAAATCCATAACCGCGAGTGGCTGTATACATACTCTCAAGTGAATGCTCATCACCCTGAATCCGGACCCCATATTTTACACCATCATACCTTGACAGATTACTTGACGCTTCTGCGGTAGCAAGAATATAGTAGGCTGCAATACCATGGGCTATATGTGGCATGTCAATTGTCTTCAACTCAGCTCCGTGCGATTGAAGATGATCAGCAGTTTGATCCAGATAGTGCGTGACTTCATCTTGAATGCCATCTCCATAATACTCCGAAAGGAGTCCTACTCGTAATCCATCAAGAGGGATGTCCTCTTGAGATTCAGTCATCAAAGATGAATGATCTAGACTGGTGGCATCCTTGGGGTCATTCCCCATCATATAATACAGAATTTGCCGCGCATCCCTAGGATTTTGAGCCATTGGGCCTACACAATCAAACGATGATGCAAATGCAACCAGCCCATAGCGGCTTACCAATCCATAGGTAGGCTTGAGTCCTACGACTCCGCAAAATGCCGCAGGCTGCCGGATAGACCCTCCTGTATCGGTTCCAAGTGCGGCATGGCACATGCCAGCGGCAACTGCGGCAGCTGATCCTCCTGAAGACCCACCCGCAACGAAGCTCTGGTCATGGGGATTCAGAGTAACACCGTAGGCAGAATGTTCTGTCGTTGATCCCATCGCAAATTCATCACAGTTTGTTCGACCAACCATTAATGCTCCCGCATTGCGAAGGCGGGCGACAGAGGTTGCTTCAAACGGTGGACGATAACCTTCCAAGATTTTTGATGAGCATGTTACTGGCCATTCAGATGTACTCAGTACATCTTTGATCCCAAGTACTAGCCCAGCTAAGGGAAGGCGTTCACCCCGTGCTATTCGCTGGTCAAGCGATTCTGCAGATTGATAAACCCCATCAGCATCTACATGCGTAAATGCATTGATGGATGGATTTTTCTCATCAATCACATCCAGCGCTTGCCGCACAATCTCTGTACAAGTAGTTTTTCCTTCCAACAAGGAATTCCTACAATCTGCAAATGACGATAAAGCCATATGCGACTCACTGACAGGCCAAGAGCGAAGAATCCTACTTGGTAGGCTCAGAAGGATTAGCTGTCTGCGAAGGCTCCTGCCCTTGGGAGGGGGGAGTATAACTCTGGGTATTCTGCTGTGGTGGTGGACGATACGCTTGGGGGCGATCTTCTACGGTAAGTTCGCGGCTAATCTCGCTCGTGGCAGATTTAAACTCCCGAATACCTTTACCAAGCCCACGAGCCACCTCAGGGATACGCTTAGCACCAAACAGCAACAATACAATAAGTAAAATGATCGCAATTTCCATAGGTCCAAGACCTCCAAAGATTCCAAACATGGTATAATCTCAATTAATTCAATGAAAAATAGGTGATTATCAGTAATTACACAAACTTTGTGATCATGTTCCCATCAAGGATCCGTGAAGATATCGTTTTATTGAAAAATGTGTCTTATCTGAGAATCTGATTATGCCAATTGCTATTCCTGCGCCGAAGTGGACGAGACAGGTCATATTGAGATGACCTGCGATGTTTGAATGCCGCATCAATAAGGTATGTTAAGTAATGAGGCAGAGTAATAATCCGATTCCAAGGAACAACCGATATTTTTGCTTCGGGCTTTAGAAGATTATCAATGATCCTTGCAGGCATATGTGGGTATCGTTGTTCATAGTCCGTACGGGAATTTACTGACACACACGAATCTGGATGAATATCTGGATAAACGACTATTTTCTCTTCAGAACTTGTAACAAATCCAAGTTCTGATGTCCCTGGAAGATTGATCACCAAGATTCCAGATTTTTTATTTTTTGCTCCATCAAACATACTGGAATATATTTCCCAATCAACATGTTTTCTATGCTTGGTTTGCTGTCCAACCAGAACTATAGTAACCGTAGAATCTCGTAAATACTCATCTCTGATGATTTGGCGAATTCGTTCGTCTGAAAGAGATCCATTAATATCGCCAGTATTCACGGATCTGTCAATGAATAGGCGGAAAACGTGTGCAATATTAACAAGATAGTTTTTGTAGTGTTGATCTTGGTCATGATGATAGCTAATAAATACCTTGTGCATTATTCACAATTTAATTGATAAGTTCCCCATGATGCTCATGGAGCAAATTATAGACTCCCCGTAGTACCAATACGACACTCTGTCCTAGAAAAGTACTGTTTGCAAGAAGTTTATTCTCCTCTAAAGTTAGACCATTATTTAAGTCCAGTCCACTCCATTGGGTAAATTCTTTACGTCCATCCCAGTCTTTTCGAGATCTCTTCCATGGCTCTACGAGTCCAAGAACTTCTGCAACATCTCGCGTACAGCCACCGAAGCCTCCGATGAGAAATAAAGGCTGCTTTGCACTGAGCGATACATAGGCTTCTTCTGCGACTCCTGGCATGCGTCCCTTGTAATTTGAAACCTGCCCCCCAAGAAGAACTCGTGCATTGGAAAAAGATGTTTGAAACTCCCGCATAGCAGTAAGTCCTGATGACCAGTCCTCCTCGTTAGGAATGCACATGGGGGTATTTCTACGTTTCTCCATGGACATTGGAGTTCCGTCACGCTCAAGAAGTATAAGTTGGGCAGCCCCTTTTAATTCTCGAGATAGTGCATCAATTCGGTCAAATGGCATTCCAATATGAACCGGCCATGCTAAATGGTTCGTGACTCTGACAGTATGCCGATAATCGGCTTGCGGAGTATATTTGAGAACAAGCTGAAAAAGAATTTGCGAAAACCCATGGACTCGTAGATCTCCACCATAGGTAAGATTCGTATTAGCAGCGAGAAGTTGAATGGCAAGAGCAGACATAGCATCTTTCAAATGTCCCTCGCCAAATCCCAGAAACGCCATGTCTGGGCTATCCGAAGTAGAGATGGCAATTGTCATTAATTAATGAAAACTTGTGTTGAATTGCGGGCCAACCATTGAGAAATAGTCTGAACATGAAGATTCTTCCAACTCTCTGTTAAAAGATTAATCTCCTCACTTCCAAGAGGAGGATCGGGGTAGACTATGACATCTGCAGGACTCATTGAATCCAAAAATATGATTGAGATCAACTCTGGAGGGCGAGAGAGGAAGAATACATTACTTGGGGTTAGTGGTAGTGACTCTATCCTACATCGCCACAATAAATCCTTAAGAATTTCATTAAACAGTCTTCCAGCAACTTGCGGAAGATACCCCTGATCTTCAGAATCCATACGAACAACTGGAACATTACCAAGATAAGGAAAAGATCTTTCAACGTCAGAAGAAACGCAATCAATCACTATAAATGGCACCCCCTTTCGTTTTGCTTCAATTACTTCCCGGCGACACCATTCACTTGAAGAATAATAATCTGTACGGATTGCCAGAAAAACTGATCTTTCAATGTTTCTATCAATTACATCTGGAAAAAGTTCACCAGCACTGATGTCGTATATATCCAAAAAACTAGATAACCTACTGTTGTCCTGAAGCCAACGTCGGATGTTTTTGGCAATCACTTCTCCATGCTCACCTTGTTTGGTGTGACTTAGAAAAACTTGAAATTTTTCTAATTCCACACTTTGATGAGTCGGTTCATTCGTGGAAGGTTTTCGTCTTTGCAAATGATTTCGGAGCACTAATGCGAGAGAGTAAGTAAGCTCTCTAATGAGACGTTTCTCTCGTGGTTCATCTTCCAAATCCCATTTATCCCATCTCAGTGCTTGCATATCAATACGAAAACGTTCAAAGACATCTGAATTCATGACTACGGGAATAAAATTTGGATCATATTCCGATATAGCTGACTGATGCTGCAAATCTTGAAAAAACTCAAACCATTGATCATCACGCGTGAAGAATTGATCAATCATAACGACGGTAATGCTTGGATGACCAGATTCTATATTCAATGGAATTCTAACAGATACATCAAAATTGGCTATAGAATTATAGATCACTTCAATTCCGTCTCCTCCTGTGAAGTTACGAAATTGGAAATCGGAAAAATGTCTCTGAATCTGTTGTGCAATCTGATATGCCCTATCGGATTTAGCATGCCATATTAAAGACAGGTATACAGGTAGTGAATATAAATTTTTCATAGAGTATTCGGTGCAAAGAACATTGAATAAGTGATCAATGCCTATTGTGAAAATAATTTAAATGGCGAACACGTAACAATAAAATTCAAGCGATTTTTCAACTACTTACTCCCACAATTGATTCATCTAATCAGATTATGCTCACCTAATCATTTATTGGGCATCTATAGTCATTCTTTCCTGCTAAGAGTGACTTCTCTCGTGGACGAAACTGCAGTACCCGTAATAAGATCATCTATATGAACATCTAGGGTATAGCTTCCAAAGTTGGCCTCTCCCATGTCCATGGAAAGATAAACGATTGGAGAGTCATCTATACCTCTTTGTTCACTCGTTTGTAACGTAATAGCACCTTGCTGGGCACTTTCGTCGGGAATCAGGGAGTATGAAACCTCGTACCGCGTTTGTCCATCTGGGGCTTTGCTCAAATTATAGATCTCATAATAAATCAAGGGAACGGCAGGTTGTGAAAATTCACCCGATGGATTCACATACAGAATCAAATCCTCTCTTGCACTTGCATCTGGAAGTGCATCAAGACTATCGGCCAATAGGATGTCACTCATCTGCAATCCTATTTCCGTAAACTCTGACACCGTATAGGTAAAACGTGAGGCGTGTACATGGACATCATCTACTTCACGGGCGTGGAAAGCAACATGAAACTCCTCTGAGGGTAAATCTACTTGGAATCGATTTACCCTTAATGGTGCTCCCAATGTGTATACATGATGCTCACGTATGTAATGTATACCCTTCCAATCCATTGAATGCACTGCAAAACCAGCTTCAACATGGATAGAATCTGATTCAGAAGAGGATCTTGATTCATGTATTGGGATTTGATAATACATTTCCACTAAGGTCTGTCCCTCCATCCCACGAAATGCCCCCAGTACATACGGAACACTCCATGACCTTGTGTCTGTCGGCCATTGATGACGATCCGTACTCAATCCATCCATCAAGTACTTGGCACTGATTCGCTCGGCATCCAACTCATCCAAACCAACAATCGAAGACGCAAAGGTAGGCCCTCTGGGTGATGGGACAAAATGATCCGTGATCCCACAGATTTGTGCTATGCAAGTGGGAGCAAAGTGAAAAACCATCAGTGAATCATGGTACAACCATGAGTTGGATTCACCCATCGTATAGTCATCAGGCTCTCCATGGCGAAGAAAAATGATCCCCCTATCGGTATAATCCGAGCTGAGCAGATAGGTTGGAGGAAAATAGGATTCAAGGGACGTAAATTCACTGCGAAACCACGATCGAAATCCGTTGAATAAATAATCCTGTTCAGCAATGCGTAACCGTCGGTAATGCTCCACCATTCTTGCATTGTAGGGTGCAGCTGGCATTGGATTGCGGCGGTTCCAGAAAACATTAAAATAGTCCTGATATTCCGCAGGATCATAAATCTCTTCAAACATCGCCACCTCCGTCGGGCGGGCGATCATTTTGATGTCCTCAAAAAGTACAAGGGCAGCGACCCTTGAATCCAGACTGGATATGGCTTCTTCAACGGCACGAGTACCAGCCTCCCACTGCACCCTTGCAAATTCCAATCTTGCCCTAGCAAGAAGGGTGATCGTAGTAGGAAGATCGTCGCTGGTGTTGTAGATCTGTTCCGCAGCACTGAACATTCCCTGCCGCTCATACGTCCGGCCCAAAAATAGTGGTGCTAAAACACCCGATTGGCCTCGTAGCCATTGCCTCGCTTCCTCAGAATCATGCGTCACGATATATCGCCAATAGAAGGATAAAAGAGTCGGCAGGGTGTGATCAAGGTCGGGACGATAGTTCAACTGGGCTTCACCCAGTTTAATTGCCCTTTGCAGATCATTACGATACCGCTTCAGAATGCCATACTGAAGCAGAATATCTTGGAACGATGAATCCTGTGTAAGGATGAATTCAAAGTCCCGTTCGCTACGAGACAGGAAGCGCTGGATCCGATTTAAGAGCGTTGGATTGCGTCCCTGTTCACGTAGTGCAATAGCACGAAGGTAACGTGCAGTCACATCCGTGCTGTCCGACAGTAGAATTCCATCAAGAATATCTACTGCATCTCCATACTCATGGGCCTCTACGGCCCGTAACGCAGAGTCAAGTCCAGTCGGAGCAACTTGCCAAAATAAAAAGAAGCAGACAATAACCATCGCAGATTGAGGCGAACCAGCGGATGCCCTCTGCGTCACAATCAGATGATCGCGCTGATCTTCTGAAAGATTTCAGATTTAGGTTCCCCCGTCTTGTCATGAATGAGCTGAACCATCTTGCGCATGTTGCCACGCGCCTTCTTCATCTCCTTCTCGTGAAATGTAGCTTCATTCCAAATGGATTCAATCTGACTGCACACTTGCCGCCAGTTTTCGTTCATACGCTCAGTAGCCATCCGTCTAAATTAAGGGATCACTATAAAGTGAAAATTAAAAATACTATCCAAGAACAGCCTTATATGTCTATATAGAGAGTCTGTTCCAGAACATGAGAACCAGTAAAATGAGCCAGATCAGATGTCCAATTCCAGCAAACATAGAAATTTTTCGGGATAGACGCGAGGAAACGTCATCCGAGGCATCATCACCTAGAGGGCCAGAGTTCACTGCGTTGCTCAATTTACTCCATGATGGACGTAAACCCATAAACTGTAATGCCAATAGAACAACGATCAACGCTGATGCAATATGATACTGGATGAGCCCTGGATACCCACCACCTACTACTAGAAGGGTCATTGAGAAGATGAAGGTAGCGATTAGCATGATCCCCATCAATGCCATCGTACGAGATCCATCCATGGCAACTGCGGGTTGCCCAGTTGCTGCAAATTTAGCCTGATTGCCCAATCGTAGACTGAGTCCGAACCAGGCAGAAGCGGTAATTACATGAAGAATAATCAATAGGGTTACTATCATTAGAAATAGGTCTATGCAGAAAGATGATGTCGCAGGTAGGCATCTTCATCAAAGTCGTCAACTTGAATTGCATCCCAAGAGAATTTCGCCGTTTCTTGAATTTGAACCAGCTCATTTTTGGAAATGATTCCTGCTTCATGAGCTCTCTCAAATCGGGTATCCTTTGGCTTTCTGTCCAGCTGTTTAGAGCGCAGTGCCTTGGATACTTTAGCCTCAATGGGACGAGACAATGCCACCATCGAAAGTGCATGCTCCAAGCGACTGATTCCCACAGATAGATCAGTGCTGATGTAGACACTTGATGCAATACGACTGCGGTGCACGCCGGGAGTTTGCATCAACTTGGCAATCTGATGCCCCAACCGATCGGAAGGGCCTCGTCCATAACTGTTCAGCCTATGCCATAGCAATGCAGGACCGCGAACAAGCCATGTGAATCCTGGAATCTTCATATTCGCCAAGAGTCCCTCAAAGCCTTTTTGAATTTCACTGAGAGCATACTCCATGGACCACCGAAAATAGGGCAAGTCTTCCACTGGCAGGCCCTCGGCTTCATATCTTCGAAGCGTGGCTGAGGCTAAAAACATCCATGAGAAAATATCCGCAAATCGCCCCGTAATTTTTTCTTTTTTCTTCAGGGCCCCTCCCAATGAAAGCATTGCCACCTCGGTCAAGAATGCAAAGGATGCTGAGATCCAGTTGATCCGTCGGATATATTTACGCAGTGGTTTTGGTCCAACCACCATGGCAAGATGTCCTCGGGTGATTCCTAGGAGCAGACATCGTGCGGCACATCGCATGGCATGGCTGATGTGGCCCGTAAAAGCACGATCAAATTGTGTGACATCTTTTTGTTCTAATGCTACAATTTCCTTGTAGGCCCAAGGATGACATCGTAACGCCCCCTGACCAAAGACCATCAGGGTTCGCGTTAAGATATTTGCTCCCTCTACCGTAATGCCGATCGGGTTACTGATATACTGATGGGCGATTAGATTTCTTGGACCCATGGAGATGGCATTGCCACCCATGATGTCCATACCATCATTGACGACCTTTCTGGATAACTCCGTCAAGTTATATTTTAAGATGGCTGTAACAACAGCTGGAACCTCACCACTATCAATCGCACCAAGCGTGTATACGCGTGCCGCATCCATCAGATAAACGAATCCTCCGATCCGGGCAAGTGGTTCTTCAATTCCCTCAAACTTTCCAATCGGAAGTCCAAACTGGCGGCGAATTGCAGCATGTGCAGATGCCGCGCGAAAAACAGCCTTTGAAGATCCTACAGAGGTTGCTGGCAGTGAAATTCCTCGCCCTGCTCCCAGACATTCCATCAACATTTTCCAGCCCCCTCCTGCCCCCTGTTCGCCTCCAATGATCGCATCAAGCGGAACGACTACATCCTGCCCTTCAAAAGGGGCATTAACAAAGGGAACTCCCAATGGATCATGCCGCTGCCCCCGTTGAATTCCTGGTGTGTCGGATGGAATCAGTGCACATGTAATTCCAAGATGCTCACCCTTGCCAAGAAGGTTCTGGGGATCCCGGAGCTTGAAAGCAAGACCAAGCAAGTCGGCTATTTGGGAGAGTGTGATGTATCTCTTTTCCCAGTTGAGGCGAATTTTAATGTTGCCTGAGTCATCCTTAAACAAGACTCCATCCGCTTGTATTGCCCCTGCATCACTGCCAGCCCTTGATTCTGTCAGTGCAAAGGCAGGCAAAAATGTACCCGTAGCAAGTTTATTTAGATATTTTTCACGTTGTGCTTGCGTTCCATAATGGATCAAGAGTTCTGCTGGTCCAAGTGAATTAGGCACCATGACCGTCGTTGCCAGAGGTCCGCAGTGAGACTGCAACTTCATCACGACTGCACTATTGGCCATCGCAGAAAACTCAAGTCCCCCGTACTGCTTTGGAATGATCATCCCAAACAATCTAGATTGTTTGATGAATTCCCATGTCTCATCGGTAAACTGACGATCGGTCCATACTTTCCAGTCGTCCACTAAATCACATAACTCCTGAACGGGGCCATCCAAGAACTCCTGTTCCTTGTGAGTTAATTCTGGATAAGGTGCCGTACGAATCCGATGCCAGTCTGGTTTTCCAGAGAATAGCTCCCCCTCTACCCAAACCTTACCCGCTTCAAGAGCCACCTTCTCGGTATCCGAAATCGTAGGGAGCACTCCCATCCGATCAATCGTAACCATCACAATACGTGAAAATACCTGCCTGCGAACCAAAGGAATCCCAAAAATAAGGGTTACCAAAATGATCCCAATCAGGCTCCAGATGGGTGCCCCTGCCGCAAAGCTGATCCAGAAAAAAACAGTTCCCCAAAACCAGAAGCGTGCTCCAACATAAGCTAGCAACAAGGCACTTAAGAGACCTAATGCCAGAGCAGGCCATAAGGGTAGAATTTCATACATGGGCGTTTATGATTTAGCTATACTGTGTATAGAATGCTCAAGGTATCCATTAATCATTCAAGAGATGTGGTATACCATCAGCACATTGAACGTTGTACTGGTTGAACGATACATTGCATGGACCATCCGTGATCAAATGTTTTCGAAGATCGCAGCAGCCCCCATTCCTCCTCCGATACACATCGTACACAAACCGTATTGTATATCCTGACGCTTAATGGCATGAAGTAGCGTCGCTGTCAACTTTGCACCCGTACATCCGAGAGGATGTCCCAGTGCAATAGCCCCTCCCAGAACATTGACGATAGATTCGTCAAGATCAAGTTCGCGGATCACAGCCAGTGCCTGCACGGCGAAGGCCTCATTTAACTCAATTAATCCAATCTGGTTAACGTCTAGTCCCGTCTGCTTAAGAACCTTCTTCACCGCAGGGACGGGGCCAATTCCCATTAACTCGGGGGACACCCCGGCAACAGCAAACCCAATCATGCGTGCGAGAGGTTCTACATCCAAGGAACGGGCCGTAGACTCCGACATCAGAACGGTCGCTGCTGCACCGTCCGACATTTGGGATGAATTCCCTGCTGTAACACTACCCTTATTTCGAAATACCGGCCGAAGTTTGCTTAGTGCTGTGAGGCTGGTATCTGCTCTGGGCCCCTCATCTGTGGTGAATGGATACGACAGTGTTTTTGTAGATCCATTGGAAAACTCGGTCTGCTTAACCTCCAAGGGGATGATCTCCTCATAAAATAAACCATCTGACTGTGCGGCAAGTGCACGCTCATGAGATCGCAAGGCAAACTGATCTTGATCTTCGCGGGAAATGTTATATTTCTCCGCTACATTTTCTGCAGTATTCCCCATAGATACATACATCTCGGGCCGGTGCTCAGCAGTGCTAGGATCAGGCTGAAAATAGTATCCACTCATGGGAACCAGTGTCATGCTCTCTGTCCCTCCCGCAATGATACAGTCAGCATGTCCCATGGCAATCGATTGATGTGCCATCGCAATCGTCTGGAGTCCAGATGAGCAGAACCGATTAATGGTTGCACCAGGGACAGAATCTGGCAGGCCAGCAATGCTAGCGATAATTCGCCCAACATTCATGCCCTGCGATCCTTCAGGAAAAGCACATCCAATCAGGACATCATCAATGTCCTCCGGTTTCAGATTCGGAGTACGCTCCAGAGCTGCAGCTACAGCCGCCGCACCCATCGTTTCTGGTCGCATCAAGCGTAGAGCTCCCCGCTTTGCTTTTCCAACAGGGGTACGAAGACTAGTTACGATGACAGGTGAAGACTTCATATTGAGATAGGTCAGTTACGGACAGGACGATTATGTTGAAGGATGCCCGCAATACGCTCTTGCGTCTTGGGCTCTCCTAACAGGCTGAGAAATACTTCCCGCTCCAGATCCAACAAGTACGACTCTGTCACATCCTCTGGCCCGCTGAGATCTCCCCCGGTGAATACATAGGCCAGACGTTTCACGAGATGTAGGTCATAATCACTGATGAACCTCCCCTGATGCATTTGATAGGCCGCCGTATTCAATGCAGCTGCACCGGGCTGGCCCAAAACACGAATGTTTTGAGACACAGGTGGACAGTATCCCTGCTCAGAAAGCCGAATCACTTCCTGTTTCGCCACATAAAAGCGAGCCGCTTGGTTCATGGCTATACATGCATGGCTGGGCAAAAACCCCAGATCACGGGCCTCTTTAGCACTGGTTGATACGGTTGCAGTGGCGACGGTTTGAAACGAACGCATCACATCGGAGAGTTGATTGCTGTCGTATCCTTGATTGTCTTTGCCTGCTTTTGCTGCAAGTCGCATGCTCCCAGTGCCAGCAGGAATTAAACCAACCCCCAGTTCCACTAGCCCCGCATACGTTTCCGAGGCAGCGGCAGGGTGAGTTGAAGACATCATCAGTTCACATCCTCCGCCCAAGACACGCTGGTGGACTGCAACAACGACGGGCTTTCGGGCATAGTGAACCCGTTGCATGGCCGATTGGAATCGGCTGATATATTGATCAATTCGTTTGAACTCTCCTGATTGCATGGCATCGGACATCTCTGCCAAATTTGCACCCACCGAAAAATGAGTTCCTTCATTGCCGATGACCAGCCCACGGAGATCAGGGTTATGTTCTACATGATCTATGACTTCCATAAGCCCATTAATGACTTGGGTTCCCAGAGTACATGCTTTGGAACGAAATTCAAAGAGCACAACTCCATCACGCAGGTCAACCAGTCCAGATTCAGAATTGGACCAAAGATCCCCACTGGACTCTATTTTGATAGACTTTAATGATCGGAGTGATTCAACAGTGACTTGAGGTACATACTCTTGCTGCGTTGGAATATAGACTTGCTTAGGTGGACCCGCATAGAAAGACGCATTTTGCGGCATCTCCAGCACCCAGTCTGGCAGGATCAACCCCTCTTCAAGTATGGTTTCGCGAACCTTATGAAATCCAAGTGCATCCCATGTCTCAAATGGGCCCATTTGCCATCCAAACCCAGAACACAGTGCACGGTCAATATTCGCTGGATTGTCTGTGATTTCCCCAAGGCGCCGAGCACTATAGGCCATCAGGTCAAGCATGGTAGCACGGAAAAAAGTGCCCGCCCGTCCCTGGTCTTCATACAGCGAAGTCAGACGATGGCGTAGTGAACCGGCTGATTTGATTGCTTGAAGATTCCCAAGATTGAGTTCACCTGGGAGTTTATAATCCATGCTAGAGAGATTCAGCGATTGAATCTGGCGGCCCTCTTTCCTGTAAAATCCAGATCTTGTTTTGGCTCCAAGTGCTCCCTGAGCAATCAGGGAACGGACGATATCAGGAGTCTTGAAACGATCTCTACTTTCATCATGGGGCACGCTATCGTATAAGTTATCGGTCACCAACTGCATCACATCCAAACCCACCAGATCAGCGGTTCTAAATGTGGCTGATTTAGGTCGACCAGCAATTGGTCCTGTCAGTGTATCTATTTCTTCAATGGAGTACTCTCCGCTTACATAATGTTGCATTGCCCCCATCATCGCATACATTCCAATTCGATTGGAGATGAAATAGGGTACATCTTTGGCAATGACAATTTCCTTGCCCAGATGGACTCGTGCATACCACTCTATATGTTGTAGAATCTGTGGATCGGTCTCTGGATGGGGGATCACCTCCAACAACGGCAGGTATCGGGGAGGATTAAAAAAATGTGTCCCTAAAAAGCGCCTAGTAAATTCAGAGCTGCGTCCATTGGCTAGGGTGCGTATCGGGATACCGCTTGTATTGGTAGAGATAATACATTCTGGGCTTGCATGCTCTTCAATTTGAGTCAAAAGCCTCTGTTTGATGTCAAGTTGCTCAATGACAGCCTCAATGATCCATTCCACTCCAGAGATTTTGTGGATGTCATGTTCAATTGTTCCACACTGAATTTGATCAAGGGAGGCCTTTGTGAAGAACGGACTCGGCTTTAACTGGGATGCCACTTTGAACTGTTGTTGCACATGGGTTCTTGGGTTGCTCTCATCAGAACCGGCCAGATCTAGGAGAAGTACTTCAACTCCCGCATTTGCGAGGTGGATGGCAATCTGGGCACCCATGGTGCCAGCACCAAAGACCGCAACTCGCCTGAATGGCAAAAACGTAGAATTACTCTCCATGTGATTGATCAATATTCATTCTGAACTTCTTAACCCACTACGAAATGATAGTTCCATCATCAAACATAAGCACTGACAGATTCTCTGTTGATGGCCCCCATCCATAACATCCCTCAACGTCAAAGACCATCGGACAGTGCACCTTAGCGCTGGGTGAAAAATTTTGAACATTAAATATCATTTTACTCTGTGGAAGCGGAACACAAGTGCGTCCACATCTGATTTTATTAAGAGCGTATCGGTAAGGAAAGATACATCAATTTCAAATATTTTAAGTGAATCAGTAAATCATCTACCATGAAAATGCCTAAACGCAAGTCCTTTCGATAAACTCTGATTAGATTCCATGAAATTTTCCTGATCCGTCCGTGTTCAAATCGTATCCTCAAGTTGAGGTGTGTATTATTTAAACACTCTCATACTCTTCTCACCAGACTATTCACCGACTCTATACTACCTTCATAAATGATCTCGTTTGAAAGTACTCCTTGCCTTCAAGCTTTCTTCAAAACCTGCAGGATCAACTCCCTAAAACGCACCCGAAGTGCTTCAGTGCATGATTTTTATAAACGCGGAGGCTTTGCAAACGCCTGCTTCGTTATACTTTCTCCTATTGACGAGTCTTTTTGCAACCTTGGCGTGTCAGAATCCAGCAGAAGTTGGAGATGAAACCAGCCATCTTGAGGAAATTCTATCACTTTGGGAGCACTATTTGACGCTCCACTCCGTTTCCGTTTTTGGTAGTGATGATCCTGAGCTCATGAACATGCTTCAGCGACCTGCAAGAATGATCCAATCCCCCCTTATACAAATCCTATATACATGGCTCTGGTCGCGAGTGGGTAGACGAAAACTTGATCCATGTACCACCTCGCCGAAGACTGCTAATGTATGACAAGGGCGAACGGTTAGCCATGAGAATTCCTTGATATTGTCAACTAAGATTCTACTCAATGTTGGTGATCGTCTCGACAATGAACCACCTTCAGAAGTCACGGAAGATGATCATGCCCTTGCATCGAAACGTCCTTCTGACGAAATGATCCCCGCCATTCCAAAAGAAGCACTTTGAGCTGCTATTGATGAATTTCCATACGCAAGAGAAGTAAATCAATACTTCAAGTGTGATGATTGTTCGAATCGGTTAAAGTCATAAAAAACTTTAAAAATTCTATTTTTATATCCTATTATCCTTAATTATTAAGGAAAATCAATAAAATAAACTTATTTATTGAAGATAAAAAATAATTAAAATTTAATATTTTGTTTACATTAGGGTAATATATTCACGTTGACAAGGTCATTTAATAGGTTTCTTAGCATCAAACCATTTTGACAATTTTTCATGACAAATTTTACTCTTTTGACCTTTTTTTCACTTTTCATGATCACCTCTGCGTACGCTCATGAAGTGATGACTGTGGTGGGGACCGATTCGGGACCCTCTCAATCCCTTTCAGATGCTACCGTCATCGTTGATGGAACCGTGATGGAGTGGGCATCCGATGTTGATGGGGGCTCTATGATTTCAATTGAACAACCAGAAGTTTCGGATCATTTTGGAGCCTCATCAATTTCTCGTGAAATCTTATCAGCCGAAAGGATTGATCAGGTAGATCTTTCCTATGACTCTGAGGGTCACACCTCCCTTCATCCTATAACTGTCAACCGCTCTTCCACTTCATGGGATGGCGGTCAGGAATATACAGGTTCAGAATTTTTAGATGGACATAATGATGACGATTCAGGACAGATTTCCGCCACAGATGATACAAGATCCCAGCCAATCTATACGTCTTTGATGACAGGCATGATGGATGAGTATCAAACGATCAATGATCGTTCTCCTACTGGAGCAGATGAACATGTAGCAGTAACGACTGAGCAAAGAACTCTGAAGGTGACATTTATCACCCGTTTTGATGACGATTACACGCTCTATTTTGAATGGGATGCACCTCCGACTAGTAGAACCTCACAAGGTAAATCTAGTGGTATACAGGGATATCATTTTGAACATAGAGTTGGTACTTCATCATGGTCAAAAACCACGATGGGTTTGACATCCAGTATGGATTTGGCACGTGTATTTACTGGACGCGGTGTTACCTTTAGTTTTCGTATAAGAGCTCGGTATGGAGATGCTGGTAATGAACCTTGGTCCAATATCGTAACGTTCACGACCTATGACGTTCCAGATGCTCCAACGAACTTGCAAGCAGAGGCATCAGGGGAAACTACGATCAACCTTTCTTGGAGTGCACCATCCGAAGATGGGGGATTGCCAATCAAAAAATACAGGGTTGAATCGTCTCCAGATGGAACATCAGGCTGGAAATATGTAGGTATTCGAAGCGGTGCGACATCAACGACATATTCGCACAGGTTCCTTGACCCCCGAACGACACGTTACTATCGAGTCATTGCCTACAATGATATTGGTTATGGCGAGTCTTCCAATGTCGCCTCTGCCACCACCGAGGGCAAGGCAGTAGCCCCAGATGCCCCCACTGGTCTTTCAGCAACTGCTATGGGCGGTAATGAGATTCATCTTTCTTGGACTGCGCCGTCCGAAAATGGTGGTGCAGAAATTATCGGATACAGAATTGAAACTTCACGTTATGCCAACTTCAATTGGTCAGAACTGGAAGACGACACAGGGAATGATGAAACCACCTACGAACACACGAATCTTTCCCCAGGCTCAACTCGTTTCTATCGTGTCAGCGCCATCAATTCTGCCGGAACCAGCGTTGTATCAAATACAGTCAGTGCAACCACTCTTTCGCTACCAGGGGCACCTACGAATTTAACAGCGACCGCTTCGGGCAGTACGAGGATTAACCTTTCTTGGCGTGCACCATCCGATAACGGAGGTGCAGCGATAACAGGTTACAGGATTGAAACTTGGATCGGATCTAGTTGGACAACGGTGCAAGAAAACACCGGTTCTACCACACCGTCCTATACCGTTAGAAATCTAAGGCCTTCTACAAGTCGCTACTACCGAGTCTTTACGATCACTTCTGTCGGTACGGGGCCACGATCTCTGAGTGTACTTGGAACCACCGGTGTGCCAGGAGATGGTACAGCCACTGCCCCTGATGCTCCTACTGGACTCTCAGCACAGGCTTCGGGACGTACGACGATCAATCTTTCGTGGACAGCACCCGATGATGGAGGATCCACAATAACGGGGTTCCGTATTGAGGTCTCCACCGACGGGGGAAAAACGTTTAAGGAGCTAGTGGCAAGTCAAACTTTAATGACCTTTACCCACAGGGGCTTATCTGCGGGGACCATGTGTTACTACCGTGTATTTGCTATTAATTCTGAAGGTAGGAGTTCGCCTTCAACCCCTGCCAGTGCAACAACACCTGCAAGAGAACCAGATGCTCCCACTGGACTAACGGCGAGGGCTTCGGGCAGCACGACGATTAATCTTTCATGGACTGCACCTGATAACGGAGGTGCGGCGATTACGGGGTACTTGATTGAGGAGTCCACCGATGGGGGAAGTACGTTTTCAGAACTGGTGGCCAGTCACAGCACAACGACCTATTCCCACACGGGTCTGGATCCAGGCACGACGCGTCACTACCGAGTCAGTGCGATCAATTCAGTAAATACGGGCTCACCGTCAACAGCCGTGAGTGCAACCACTGAACCTGCCACACCTACTGCCACCGCCCCAGATGCTCCCACTGGACTAACGGCGAGGGCTTCGGGCAGTACGACGATTAATCTTTCATGGACTGCACCTGATAACGGAGGTGCGGCGATTACGGGGTACTTGATTGAGGAGTCCACCGATGGGGGAAGTACGTTTTCAGAACTGGTGGCCAGTCACAGCACAACGACCTATTCCCACACGGGTCTGGATCCAGGCACGACGCGTCACTACCGAGTCAGTGCGATCAATTCAGTAAATACGGGCTCACCGTCAACAGCCGTGAGTGCAACCACTGAACCTGCATCCACAGTCACGGCACCAGCTGCCCCCACTGGACTAACAGCGAGGGCTTCGGGCAGTGCTACGATCAGTCTTTCATGGACTGCCCCTGATGACGGAGGTGCTACGATTACTGGGTACTTGATTGAGGTTTCCACTGATGGGGGAAGTACGTTTTCAGAGCTGGTGCCCCGTCATAGTACGACGACCTATTCCCACACGGGACTGGATCCGAGCACGACACGTCACTATCGAGTCAGTGCGATCAATTCAGCAGGTACGGGCTCAGCGTCAACAGTTGTGAGTGCAACCACAGAGCCTGCATCCATACTCACGGTTTCAAGTGCACCTACTGGATTAACCGCGACGGCTTCGGGAAGCACAACCATCACTCTTTCATGGACATCACCTTCTGATGATGGAGGTGCGGAGATTACGGGTTACAGGATTGAAGTGTCTCCCAATGGAGCATCAGAATGGATAGATTTAGCATCCAATACGGGTTCAACAGCAACTTCCTATAGTCATACGAATCTGTTACCAGAAACAACCCGTTACTATCGCGTCAGTGCCATCAATTCCGTTGGAGAGAGTGATTTATCCAATATCGATAACGCTACAACGGATCCTGTAGCCTCCCTATCCTTCATCACTTCCATTGGGGATCAAACTTACCCAGTTGGAATCGCTATTGCAGATTTGGTTCTACCAGAAGCATCTGGCGGAGTGATGCCGAAGGAATATACATTGACTCCAAGTCTTCCTACGGGACTTACCATTGATAGATCTACCCGGACGATCAATGGAACCCCCTCTGACATTACTTCAGAGACCATGTACACATGGACCGTAGAAGATGCTGCTGGAACCATCGTCAATCTCAAGTTCAGTCTTGAAGTGTACTCTCTATCCTTTGATGAGACCATTGAAAATCTATCCCTTTCAAGGGGACAGACGATTACCACGATCATCTTGCCCGAAGCGAATGGAGGTGTATCTCCGATCCAGTATACGCTGAATCTTCTTGATCTTCCATTGGGATTGATGTATGATGCCTCAACGAGAAGCATCACTGGAACCCCGCTGGTCATCAGTCCTCCAGTCCCCTTTACCTTTACGGCATTAGACTCCAATGGAGCACAGGATAGCCTGAAATTTACCATTGAAGTAATTTCTACGGTCCATTCGGAGGAGAACCCTGATTTGACAGAGAACTTTGTGGTCCACTCCAATTACCCAAACCCATTTGTGCATTCAACCCATTTGGTCTTTGATCTTCCTTGGTCCGCCCAGGTCTCGGTTGAGGTGTTAGACATAACGGGGAGGCAAGTATACGAGAGGCCTCCCATCCATTTCAATGCTGGAACAGGACATGAATTGGAATTGAATGATCTAAAAGTTCCGTCTGGATCGTATATCTATCGGATGATTGCAACATCTCGTGACAATGGATCAGAGGCGATCCATGTTGGTCATTTTATGAGTGTACGATGACCATGGATCTGGCATCACTCAAAATGATCTGAGGATTCCTGTCTGTTTTTTCTGAATAACGATGCCCATGGGTTGATAGGGAATCCATCCTGATTCAACTCATGGGCATCAAGAATTGATGTAGTAAAGTGCAGATACATCCGAATGCTCTCCACTACATAGGGGGTCGCAACGCAAGTGGAAAGACTGATGGGCGATCAGTTTGTAGGCAGTCAACCAAAAGAAAACCAGAAAGAATACTGATCATTCTCTATGTGAGGGACTGGCCTTATTATGTTGATCACCCACCTACAAATACCAATCATGGAGATAATATCTGAATAACCAAAGTAGAGTTAGTGATTTCCTCAGACGCTTGGAGGAAGTATCATCGCAATTGATGGAATTCTAAATTTTTCCAAAGCCCTACTTGGAGTAGCCATCAACACCACCGTACGTTGGGTAAAGCCTACGCTTGACCTTAGGATATATTAGAAAAGTTGTATCTCGGTATCCATCAGATGAGTTCATGACCGTTCTGTACTCTTTACCCTGATGTCCACATCAATTATGAACAAGATGAGGAGCTACCATCCTCAACTGCCATTACGATGACTTACTGGAATCCGATCTGCTACTGCCAGACTTCTGTATGACCGAAATAGCCTGTGCAAACCCGCGAGCCGCTGCGAAGGATGTTGGGAAAGATCGACATCCCAAAAGAATTAATGGTACGGATGTCTTGCGGGCAACTTCAAGTGCAAATGGTCCAATTGATGGTTTATTACCATGTCGATTTTCCATTCCCATAATAATTAGATCGCTTTCGGAAGCTCTGTTCACAATGGAAGCTACTGGATCCTCCACAAGATCTATATTAGCAGTGTAAGGCCCCGAAGCTTCATCTCTGGCAAGACGACGGATCTTTTGGCGTTGCCGGTGCAGAATATCTACAGTAATGGAGGAGGGTAATGCCTGCACAAATGTTAATTCAGGTGGGGTTGATCGAGATAAACTAGCCAGTATACGTGCACGCAAGCGGCTATGAGCCCGTTGCCCACGAACAGGAATAAGGATACGTGTGGCTTTTGAAATATTCCAACGTTGTGGTGCACGCATGATCACCACATCAGAATTGATTGCCGAGATAAGACCTTCCAGCCGAATCTCTACTCCTTGCTCCTCAATATGTGGTAAACCCACTAACACTGTTTCGCAGTCGTGCTCATTGGCAACGCGGGCAATTTCCCCCCATACATCGGACGCTACGGTAAACAGCGTCTCAGGTCTCAAATCAGAATCCAAACTCTGACCAACAGACTCGGCTAGGATGTTTTTTGCATCTCGGATGATGGATTCATTCGGAAATGGATCTGGACGTAACACTGAAAGAAGGACCACCTTGCCTGCATTCGGAGTACGGACCGTTGCCGCCACATTGGATAGACTTGCGGCACTTGCAGGATTCGCTATCGGTGCGAGAACAAGCGGGTTGCGTCCTCTGGAACGAGCTAATTCTGGATCACTGGCTTCAGCACTCGCGTCAGCCAATCTCGCACCGGGAGCAAGTGCCATCAGGTACAGGGCTAAGCCAACTCCCAACCAAAGGACTGCAATGCGACCAGCTTCAGGCACAACCACTGACTGAAAGATTGCCAATCCTAAACAGAAGATCACTCCAAGAATTGGATATACTGGAAAACGGGATTCGCCTGTACGCCTGAGAATCAGAATCGCGATACAATGTACCATGGCAAATGAAACCAGAAAAATCAAGCTTGCGGCTGCGCCAGCGGTTGCAACATTATCTACTGCAAGGACAATGATAACCATCATGACACCCGTAACAATCACAGCTGTTGCAGGCGTACCTGTTAATCCGCGCACACTCCCCAGTTGACGCGGAAGTGTACGATCACGGGCCATGGAGAACGCAACGCGCGATGCCCCATACAAGTTGGCATGAAGTGCAGATAGCATGGACAGGATGCCAGCACCAATCACTAGCCAATAACCAGTGGGGCCCAAGAATCGATCTACTGCTCCCGCAACAAGCCCCTCAGGATTCGCTTGCGCTGCCGCAAGGATACCTTCGGGAGGAGCTCCTATGGTTGAAATGACCACAAGAAGAGGCAAATAGATCACAAGCGTAATGGCAAGAGAGCCATACATTGCGAAGGGAAGTGTGCGTTTCGGATTCTTCACTTCGCCTCCAACCGCACCGATCAGATCAAAACCCTGCAGTGCTATAAAGGTATAGCCCATCGCCTGCATGATTCCCATGACACCACTTGGAGCAAAGGGGCGTAATTGGCCCACTGCCTCAGATGGATTTCCACTAACCAATGCCCAGGCACCTCCCACAATGAGGAGTCCAAAGACAACAACCTTTCCTATGGTAACCGAATTGCCACCACCGGCTGACCGCCCCACTAGAATCCATGAATAAGCTCCTATCGCTACAAGTGCAAGAAGGAGTTCTCCCCGCCCATCTCCTATCCAGCTCCACTGTTCAATGAGGGATGGAAATAATCGGATGACACCCTCTACCGTAAATACTGCGAATCCAAGTGCATAGAGAACACCAGCTACGATAGAGGCGAACCACACTACCCATCCAACGATAAACGCTACCTCAATAGAGACCACCCGCTTTGCATAAGCGTAAGTGCCTCCAGACTCAGGGTACTTCGTTGCCAACCGTACAAAACTAACTGCCGTAATCAGAGCAATGACACCATTGAGGGCAAATGCTACGATCGCCGCCGCACCTGCAGTAGCAAAGGCAACACCGGCAAGTGCAAGAATACCGCCCCCAACGATGGCACCCACGCCAAGAGAGGTTGCCCCGAAACGTCCCAAGTGCCGTCCGTCACTGTCACTCATGTAATTGATATGAATTGGATGAACAGCCTACAGATTTAGTTGGAGAGATAAAAAGATGATACAAGTATATTGCAATCGTGGCTCAATGTTCAGTTCTTCATCGTTCTCGTGAGACCTCATGAACCGATAGGACGCAGTCACTACAAGAAGTCCATAGGTTTAAAGATGCCAATATTTAAATGATGACATTATAAACGATAACTCACTATCATGATTGTTCAAATCATCCTAGCTGATCTATAAAAATGCATTCTAAAACAGGTGACTGAAGGTTGTACACTAATTCCATAACGAGTGCCCGTCCGAAAATATGATGACGTTTGAAAATTCTGTCGGATTAGAAATAGACTTCATATCCTCTTTGAGTATAGGATATCTTGTACGATCAAGAGAGACCATAGTAGTGTTCTGTTAGTCGCTTAGGAAATTGATGCCAAATTAGTTTACCGCTTCCTGCTCCGCAATGCTCCCACTCCTCAACGAGCAAATCAATTCTCGCCATGGATGCCGTTGGAAATTCTTTGATCATTTGACCAGATACAATTGAAGTAGTTGCTGACCATGTGGGTTGGTGTCCAACCAACATGATCGTGTGTATATCTTCGGATACTTCACCAATATAGTAGAATAATTCAGAGGGGCCTGCATGATAGAGTCCACGCTCATATTGTATTTCGCTAGTCCACTGACCAGATTCAGATGCCAAGGTACAGGTTGTTCGTGCACGAATTGCAGTTGAGCATAGAATCAAATCTGGTATTGGGCCAGTGTGTGTCAGCCACCTGCCCATCGCACTGGCGGCACGCTTACCACGCAAATTTAACGGGCGATCATGATCCTGATCGTAGGATGCATTCCAGTCTGATTTGGCATGTCGGAAAAACAGTATTGTCTTGTGTATAGGAGGATCAGACATGAAGCGAAATTTGCAGGTATGGATCAGTGATCATCTGGACATATGCAGGATCCGAAATGTTCAAACGAATCGTTAAGATTTGATGAGTCCTTTTATCTCACCCCACTGGTACAGCCCCATAGCGGCGCTGCCTCTTTTGAAATGCAGCAAGTGCCTCATCTAATTTCATCCCATTAAAATCGGGCCAATACTCCGCTGTAAAATAAAGCTCCGCATAGGCACACTCCCAGAGCAGAAAATCACTCAGACGCTGCTCTCCACCCGTTCGGATGAGCAGGTCAACATCTGGCACTGGACAGTCCGCATTGTAGGCACGCATGAGTGCATGCATAAAATCACCATTCCCATTACTGCCGACATGCTCAGCAGCACGCGTCAGAGAATCACGAGCCGAATAGTCTAAAGCCAAACGTAAATGTAATGCACTTCCATGGATGGTTCGAGCCTCGGCTCGAATCAGAGCTTGCAAGACGGGGGCAGGTAGACGATCCCTCCGACCAATCACGCTCAAGCGTATGTTTTGGCGAACGCAATGAGCGGCCTGGGCAGGGAGCTGTGCTGCTAAAATCCGCATTAGTGCTTGCACTTCACTATGGGGGCGTTGCCAATTGTCGGATGAAAAAGCATACAGGGTGAGCGTATGGATCTGTCTCTGGACCGCCACCTCAACGGTCTCTCTGAGAGAGCGAATTCCCGCATGATGCCCTGCAGAACGTGGCAGATTCCGTTCATTTGCCCACCGACCATTGCCATCCATGATAATGGCCACATGCAATGAATCAGCCATCGTTGAAATTCCGTTGATCATGCGTTTTTCAGTCTAATAATCACTCTCAATGGGTTGGGGAGAAGTCTCATGTCGATGCCCCCCTCGTGAATGGGTTGCAGACCGAGCCACCTGAAGCATATGCTCCATCTGCTCCACATAGGATCGGAGTGCCACGCCCCCTTTGGGGGTTAATCGATATTCTGTCAACGGCATTCGTCCCTGAAAAGATTTGATACATTCGATATAACCAGCTTTTTCTAATTTTTGAGCATGTCGGCTTAGATTCCCATCCGATGTGCTCAGTAAAACTTTGAGATCCCGAAAACTCAAGGTTTCTCCAGCAGCCAGTGCACTTACAATTCCTAAACGCACACGGGCATGAATAAGGGGATCCAGACGCTCTTGAAGCACTCCCATCGATCGAAATACGGTTCTATCCTCCATATTTCCTCGCAATGTAAAGCCCAAAGCCAATATGCAGTCCACCAAAACTCAACGCAAGTAAGACATTCATCCAAACTGGAGCAACAAACAGCGAAACAATCCCCATCATCATAAAACAGACTCCCAACGCAGGGATAACCCGCACACTGCTTGCCCCTCCAGTGATTGTACCAGCACCATAGAGCAGAAGCCAAAGAGTAGCTAGCAGTTCGGTATTCCCCGCCTGCCACAAGGCCACAGTAAACAACAGTCCTGCCACCAAGGATGGAGCAAGGGTTAGAATATACTTTCGACCAGGGCCACTGGTTAGAGATACACCCGACTTTCGTGCCTTCCAGTACAATGTCAACACTGCAATCATCACAGCGATCGAAGCCTCAATAAACCAAACCATCAGAGATGCGTCTGGCGAATCTTGAATGGACGCTATCCATGCAGCGGATAGTGCAGTCAGTCCTACGACCACCATACCCCATCCGGGTACAGCCGTAAAGGAAGCTGAACGCTCCATCACATCGCGAATAAAACGCAAGTGCTCACTCGCCTGATTTTGTGGACTCTGGGTACGGCGAGGTACGGGTCCGTGTTCAATAAGCATGACTTACGTATACTTTGAAAAGTACTTTATGTTGCAAAGTTACGAAATTCTTACGAATCTATCTGCCTTTATCGTTCGTTTAACACCTAAAATCGCTTGAGATGTCTGGAATAGAGGATTTACCAACCCCCTGTATACTCATTGATGATCATCGTTTGGAGGCAAACCTCGCCGCGATGTCGTCACGCTTATCCAATGTTGACTTGCGTCCTCATATCAAAACGCACAAATCCGTCCTCTTAGCCAAGCGTCAATTGGATCATGGAGCTCATGGAATCACCGTCGCGAAAGTCAGTGAGGCGGAAACATTTGTACAGCACGGGTTCAAAGATGTGCGAATTGCGTATCCAGTCATCGGTAACTATCAACTCCACAAAGTTGCTTCCCTTGCTCAAAAAGCCCGGATTTCGTTTTGCATTGATACCTTTGAAGGAGCACAGCATGCTTCTAGCATACTCCGTCATGCTCCCCATCCAGTCAATGTTCTCATGGAAGTTGATACTGGTTTTGGGCGATGTGGCATCCCCTATGACCATCACGATCTGCTGAAACTTGCATCCACCATTCAACAGTTGGACGGACTGAATCTCTGTGGCATTCTTACCCATGAAGGACATGCATATACCTGTGATCACCTCAGTCGCAGAGAAGTGATGATCCAAACACGTGATCGGATGCTTAATGTAGCCGTCAACATCCATGAAGTGCTGAACTTGGATCCGGCATCGTTTGAAATCAGTATCGGTTCTACTCCATCAATTACTGAATTTGAAAATAGGACCAACGTAGGATTTCAGATCACGGAGGTGCGCCCTGGAAACTATATTTTTCATGACTTGACTCAAGTTGAACTTGGGGTATGTTCACTCAGCGAATGTGCCTTGACGGTTCTTTCCACGGTCGTGAGTCACCATCGTACCTCTCAGGGTACGGAGCGTTTTATTCTTGACGCGGGACGTAAGGTGCTCAGTAGCGATCAACTTCAGGGTTCATCTGAGTATGGATGTATTCTGTATAATCCTCGTACCCGCGTAGCACATCCCCATGCCCGTATCACTGGAGTATCCGAAGAACATGGCTGGGGTACGGTTCAAGGTGGAAGCACATTCCATGTTGGAGATCGCTTGCAGATCATCCCTAACCATGCCTGCGTCGTCGTCAATATGATGGATCATATGTTTTTAGTGGATGGAGATCAGGTGCTTTCCAAAGTGAGTGTGGATGCCCGAGGATGCGTCGTGTAACAGCCATAGCGAGGTAAGATGATGAAGGCCATCATGAAAGTTGCCGCTGGAGTCGGAAACGTTGAAGTATGTGATATCCCTGAACCAATTCCAGATACGGGTCAAGTAAAGATGAAGGTGCATGCCGCAGGATTATGTGGAACAGATCTGCTGATTTATCAAGATAAATTCAAATCTGTCCCTCCTGTCGTTCTCGGACATGAAATTGCAGGTGAGGTCATTGAAGTTGGCAAAGACGTTTCTGAATCTCTACTCGGAACACGTGTCACGCCAGAACCCTTGATCCAGACATGCCCCAGCGATCATCCCTTGCAAAACGAACATTCCCATCACGGTAGAGACCAGCATTTGATTGGGTCTACTGCACCCGGCGGATTTGCTGAATATCTCGTCGTCCCCGCACAGAACCTCCATCACATTCCAGAGCATATCTCCTATCGTGAGGGGGCACTTATTGAACCACTCGCCTGCGTAATCCAAAGTGTGCTGTTGACCTATACAACGGTACGTGCTGGTGATTTAGTGGTCATTACGGGCCCTGGACCCATTGGGCTATTGACACTCCAAATCCTCAAAGCCTGTCAGGCCACTGTGGTCATGGTCGGCACCCGTGACGATTCCTATCGCTTAAGTGTTGCAGATAATCTAGGGGCAGACTATGTGGTGACCTCTGAAACCAGAGATCTTCCTGCCCTTGTTCAGGATGTATCCATGCTGGGCTTAGGGGCAGATATGGTGTATGAATGCTCTGGATCCAATCAGGCAGCCCAGCAATTGCTCGGACTTGTGCGCTACCGCGGATCTTATGTGCAGATGGGATATTTCGGAAAATCCATCCACTGGGATCTTGATCAAGTCCGCTCCAAAGAACTGATCGTCACTGGTCGCAATGGATCCACTCCTGCATCTTGGACTCGAGCACGCCGATTGCTCTCCAATGGTACTGTCAAGATGAATCCTCTTTTGACGCATGACTTTACATTATCACAATGGGACGATGCAATCAACATGGTGAATCAGAAGCGTACTGTGAAAGCATTGTTCAGACCTCAATACCATCAGGAGCAGAGTATAGATTCCTCATTTCATTGATTTTCCAAGAAAAACAAGAGAATCCCCATCACTTCGTCGATCATATCACGACCGATAGTAAGGAACCCCAAGGACAGGGAAGCGTTCCACTGCCCATTACATCAATCTATCCTTTGAACTTCTTGTACCGATCACCTCTTGTCCCAATGGACATTGATTGTAGGAACCTGCCGCTACTCGGCTTTTTGATCCACCATTGATTAATGATCAACTCTATCATCTTTCTTCATGATTGATCAATCGATTGGTTTGATTGGACTTCATTATAAATCCACGCCAGTGGATATCAGAGAACGTCTCAATCCACTCCCACAGCAAAAACAGACATTTCTGGCGGATGCCAGAGCATCTCTGGATGGTCTGGTGGTTCTGTCCACCTGTAATCGTGTTGAGTTTTATGGTCATGTCAAAGGATCCACTACGGCCACCAATCAATTATATGCTCTACTCAAGCATTCTTTTGATATTCAGGTTGCCGAACCTTTTTTTGAGTACAAGCAGGCCAAAGAAGTCCCGGATCATTTGATGCGCGTCGCATGTGGTATTGATTCAATGGTTTTGGGAGAGTCACAAATTCTGGGGCAAGTTCAGAGAAGTCTTCAGGACTCTAAGACTTCATCCTTGGCCACCAAAGAGCTGAGCACTATTTTTCAATCTGCTGTCAAGGCAGGCAAACGTGCTCGACAGGAAACGAATCTCGGCACATTTTCGGTCAGCATTGCCTCTGTTGCCATTGAGCGGATCCTCCTTGAAGTCGGTTCTTTCCATGACCTTCATGTTGTGGTCATTGGGGCGGGAAAGATGGGACGATTAGCAGGCAAGATTTTGCAGAAAAAGGCCACTGCAAAACTGACCTTTGTCAACCGCAATCACGCTCGTGCCCAAGCATTTGCAGCAGATGCATGTGCTCAGGCCGTTCCTATGGAGGAATTGCGTGAGGTCATTACGCATGCGGATGTGGTCATCAGTGCAACCGATGCCCCTCATATCATTCTTGGACCTGAGCATATTGCATCCCGTCACCAACGCCCACTGCTTCTGGTTGACCTTGCTGTGCCAAGAGATATTGATTCTTTTCTTGGTGAGTTACCCAATGTAACCTTATTGGGCATTGATCATCTCCATCATGACATCGCTCAATCCAGAATCGCCCGTCAGCAAGAAGTTCCCCGCGTGCAAAAAATCATTGATCAAGAGCTTGCCTTGCTTGATCAACGGCTCCACATGCTGACCAATGAGCCCGTCATCACCGCATTGCGTCAAAAAGCAGAATCCATTCGAAAACAAGAATTAAATCGAATGATCGCAGATCTGGGGCCGGTTGACGCTCAACTAAAGAAAAAACTTGATTCGTTCTCAAACTCTCTGGTAAATAAACTCCTGCATGAGCCAACCCTGCACTTACGCCATGGAGATTCAGAGCTTGATCCTCCTACCATTGAACATCTCTTCGGATTGCAGAAACCTGCATCCAAACCATGAAGAAGAGGTTGCGGGTAGGTACGCGCCGATCGCTTCTGGCTAGATCTCAAACTACAGAAGTGATTCAGCTGTTAACGAAGATTCACAAAGGACTGGACATAGAAGTTCAGACGATTGCTACCTTAGGCGATAAAACCACTGGCCCGCTTCCAACCTCTCATATCGGTTTCTTCACAAGTTCTCTGGAAACGGCATTGATCCATGAAGAGGTTGATTTTGTGGTTCATTCCTTGAAGGATCTTCCGAGTCAGGGATCAGACCAGTTAACCATTGCTGCCATCCCGAAGCGAAATTCAGCATTGGATGTTTTGGTCACCTCATCAGGGGTGACGCTAGAGCAGCTGCCCAAAGGATCCACCGTTGGGACTTCCAGCTTGCGGCGAACTGCACAACTCTTATCCATCCGACCTGACCTAGACATTGAGCTACTACGAGGCAATGTTGACACCCGAATTGAGAAAATTCTCAGTGGAAAACTTCAAGCAACCGTTCTTGCAGAAGCGGGGTTGCGACGCCTCAACATTCCCATAGAGTACCAGTATCGGATCCCAGTAAAGATCATGCTTCCAGCCGCTGCCCAAGGTGCATTGGCGGTTCAGTGTCGAAAAACGGATTCGCTTACAAAAGCTCTACTTGAGTCTATTGATTGCACAGAAACACGCATGACAACCTCGTCCGAACGCACCTTTCTATCCTCTACTGGGGGCGGTTGTGCAGTTGCAATGGCTGCCTTCGCCAGACAACTTGATCATCAGATCCATTTGAGCGCAGAGGTTCTTTCTTCGGATGGTGACCGTAAAATCTGCGTTTCTGGCGTTGGAACTGATCCTACCCATTTAGGACATCAACTTGCTCAGGAAGCGATCCAAATGGGTGCACAAGACCTCTTAACCCGTGGATGAACCTCCTCGCTGGTAAACGAATCGTCGTAACACGCCCCACCAAACAGGCTACCTCCATCTGTGGGATGCTTCGAGAGCGGGGAGCTGAGGTGATTGAGTTTCCAACCGTACGCATTGAACCCGCTTCCGATTCTCAACCGCTCCTGAATGCACTGCGGAAATTAAACTCCTATGACAGAGTCATTTTTACCAGTGTCAATGGAGTGGAGCACACATGGGAGCATGTGCAACCTCCATGGCCTACTTCTACCAAAGTGGCTGCCATTGGACCTGCAACTGCCTCTGCACTTCGTACTCGTCATGTGGAACCCGATGTGGTTCCATCCGAATATGTTGCAGAGGCCTTGGCCTGTTCTTTAGGAAGTGTTCAAGATCAAACCATTCTTCTTCCAAGAGCATCCAAGACGCGTCCAGCCCTGTTCAATCTACTAACACAGGCTGGTGCAAAAGTGACCTCCGTTACAGCGTATGAAACCCATGTGAACCGTCCTACCGATGATGCGTACGCATCCCTGAAGCCACATGTAGATGTTGTCACCTTTACCAGTGGCTCTACCGTTGAAGGATTTATCCAGATGACCTCCCACCTGAATCTGATGTTTACGACCGCTTGCATTGGCCCCATAACGGCGGATGTAGCTATTGGTGCAGGACTTCAGGCTCCTATCATTGCGGACACCTATACATCCGAAGGACTTGTCACTGCTATTGAGCACTACTTTGACGAACTTGAACAAGCATAAACGTCCAAGACGACTTCGTCGGACAGATGCCATACGCCGTATGGTGCGGGAAACACAGCTTTCTCCTGCGCACTTCATCTATCCGATCTTTGTGACCCGCTCCAACCCGGGGGCGATCCACGGAATGCCGGATGTGTATCGTTACACCATTGACGAAGCCGTTCAAGTTGCTCGTAAGGTTGAACAAGCGGGAATCAGTGGGATTCTTCTTTTTGGCATTCCACAATCCAAAGATGAAACGGCAACACAAGCTGTGTCCTCCACGGGAATAATCCCCGATACCATTCAAGCAATCAAACGAGCAAACCTGAACCTCGTCATCATCACGGATGTCTGTATCTGTTCGTACACTTCCCATGGACACTGCGGAATCCTTCAAGACCAGGTGGTGTCCAACGATCCAACTCTCCCGGTCATAGCCGAGATGGCCAAAGTACACGCCGACAGTGGAGCCGATATTGTGGCCCCTAGTGGAATGATGGATCATCAGGTGCATGCTATCCGTGAACAACTGGACTGTTCTGGACACGAGCATGTTTCTATCCTTTCGTACAGTGTCAAATATGCATCTGCATTTTATGGACCTTTCCGTGATGCTGCTGGTGGAGCTCCCCAATTTGGAGATCGTAAAACCCATCAAATGGATTGTAGCAATGCTCAAGAGGCACTTCGCGAGGTGGACATGGATATCGAAGAAGGAGCCGATTTGATTATGATCAAGCCTGCACTCTCCTATCTGGATATCATCCGATTGATTAAAGATCAGCGGCCTCATCTGTCTCTGGTTGCCTATAATGTGAGTGGGGAATACGCGATGATCAAAGCGGCATCTGCTCAGGGGTGGATGGATGAATCCACCGCCGTGCTAGAAGTATTGACCAGCATACGCCGTGCTGGTGCACAAAGTGTGATCAGCTACCATGCCCTGGATGCTGCGAATTGGCTTCAAGAACTGTCCACCTGATCATGGCTATGGATATTCAAGAAAAGCGATCCGAAGGTGTTGACCTTCGTGAACGGGGTCAGGATGCGGATGGAAAAACGATCTTTCATGATGGTCGGCTCTACATGCAGTTACTCGTCTTTACTGGTGCTCATTACAATCTTCAAAAACTCCGTGCGGACCTTACCAAAACGAATTTTTGTGGAGTGATGTACTCCAGTCTGCATGATCCAAATGGTGTAGGGCTCCTGACGGTTGCGGAAGATCCCAGCTTCTTTGTTACTGAGCTCAAAGACTTTTTGGATCATTCCATGATAGGTCAATATGAATGTCGTAGTGATTTAACGATGATCGGACGAACGTATTCCATTGGTTATGAACGGGATTTAAAAGAAACTCTGATCCATCGCCCTCGTCGTTATGTTTGTAACCCTGCGTGGCCATGGGCTGTCTGGTATCCTGTCCGAAGATCAGGAGAGTTTGAACATCTAACGGCTGATCAGCGCAGGAAGATTCTCATGGAGCACGGTGGAATTGGGATGGCTTATGGCCGAAGTGATCTTGCCCATGACATCCGACTTGCCTGTCAAGGCCTTGATCAAAATGATAACGATTTTGTGGTGGGGATTCTTGGCAAGCAGCTGCATCCTTTATCGGCCATTATTGAGCGGATGCGAAAGACGCAACAAACCTCACGCTATCTAACCAACCTTGGTCCATTCTTTGTCGGACATGTCCTTTGGCAATCTTCATTGTCTCCATGATCCATTGATCTGATTCATGACTGGAAAAGAGCGATTTTTGGCAGCATGTCGTGGTGAAGCCGTAGACAAGACCCCGATCTGGATTATGCGTCAAGCAGGTCGATATCTACCTGAGTACACATCTCTGCGAAACAAGGTCTCTATGGCCGAAGCATTGAGTACTCCAGAGATTGCTGCCGAAATTACGCTGATGCCCATGAAGCGATACGATTTAGATGCAGCGATTGTCTTCTCAGACATTCTCCCACCCCTTACGGGAATGGGGCTGGATCTTTCGTTTGTTCCAAACCAGGGTCCCTGCATCACCCATCCCATCCGAACCACCAAAGCCATTGATCGGTTAGGGGTTCCTCCTGCCACTGAAACCATGGGGGCTACCCTTGATGCCATCAAGATCGTCCATCGGGAATTGGAATCTCGTCAAGTGGCTCTCATCGGTTTTGCGGGTGCACCCTTTACCCTCGCAAGTTACGCGATCGAAGGAGGGGCTACACGAACGTTTGCACACACCAAAGCATTGATGTATCATGAGCCCGCGGCTTGGGATCGACTGATGGGGAAACTGTGCGGCACCATTATAGACTACCTGACCGAACAAATTCTCTCTGGCGTGGAATGCGTACAACTTTTTGATTCCTGGGTCGGTGCACTGAGCCGTTATGACTATGAGCGTTATGTGCAACCGTATACTCGTCAAGTCCTGTCAGCCCTTGAACCCAAAAGCTCCGTGATTCACTTTAGCACCAATACTGGATCCTATCTGGACTGTATCGCTGCCTCTGGTGGACATGTGATCGGAATGGACTGGCGGATTCCGATTGATCAAGCACGAAAACTCGTCAACAGGCCCGTGATGGGTAATCTGGATCCGTGTACTCTCTTAGGGCCCTGGCGCGAACTGATGCCTCATGCACGAGATGTCATGCAACGCATTGGAAAAAAGCCCGGCCATATTTTCAATCTGGGACATGGAATTTTACCATCAACCCCACCCGACAATGTAGAGCGTTTGGTTGATTATGTCCACGAATACCAACATGAAGATGCCTGAATCCCCCATTGGTGTCCTGTTCATGGCCTATGGAGGTCCTGATTCCCTTGATGATCTACCGGGCTATCTCTCCGACATTCGTGCTGGTCGAAGCACATCCAAAGCCATTCTTGAAGAGATCACTCACAATTACCGTTTGATCGGTGGTTCCTCGCCGCTACTGCAGCTGACCATGGAAACGGTCCATGCCGTCATGGCGATCCTGAATCCCCCTGATCAGGAGGAGCGATTTCAGCCATATCTTGGCATGCGACACTGGGCTCCCTGGATTGAAGAGACCGTTGGAGATATGATTGAAGATCGCATTGATCGTGCCGTCAGTATTGTTCTGGCACCCCAGTACAGTGGAATGAGTATTGCAAAGTATCAAAAGAAGATTCATGCTGGTCTTCAGTTTTATCGTGGAGACATAGCATTTTCGCATATTCAGAGCTATCACAATGATTTTGGCCTGATTGATGCATTTGTAAAGCGGGTCCATCTTGCATTGCAACGATTCCCTGCAGAAGATCGCGACCGCGTTCATGTCATCTTCAGTGCTCACAGTCTGCCGACCCGCATTCTCAAGGAAAACGACCCCTATCCAGTTCAATTTCGTGAAACGGCATCCTTGGTCGCAGAAGCGGCAGGTCTCTCTGAAGATCAGTGGTCCACCTGTTATCAGTCTGAAGGCCGGAGTCCAGAACCATGGCTTGGTCCACAGCTGGAAGATTACATTGTTGACTTGGCCAATCAGGGAATCCACAACATGATCAGTATTCCAGTAGGGTTTGTCTCGGATCATGTGGAAATCCTTTATGATATTGATATCGAAGCACAGGAAGTGGCCAAGAAGTACAGCATACGTCTTGAACGCCCTCCTTCGCTCAACAGTGATCCGATCTTTGTTCAAGCTCTCGCCAGACTGATCCGCACGCAAGCGGTCCAATCTGGTTGGCTCTAAGATGAGCCGAGTCGTCATCGTTGGAGGCGGAATCACAGGCTTGAGTGCAGCTTGGGCTCTACGTCAATCTCCACACCCTCCAGAAATCACCCTTCTGGAGCAGAGCGATCGAGTGGGTGGATGTATCTATACCGAGCGGTACAAAGGATTTTTGATGGAGCATGGGCCTGATATCTTTTTAACCCGCAAACCTCAGGCCTTGGATCTATGCAGATCCTTGGGACTCCCCACACAAGATACCAACGACCTTCATCGAGGAGTCTATCTGCGCTGTGATCATTCATTACATCCTCTTCCCGAGGGAATGAGTGGGTTAGTACCCAGTCGTATCTGGCCTCTGCTGTCTTCTCCTCTTCTCAGTGTTCACGGCAAAATCAGAGTTTTATCCGAGCTTTTCATCCCGCCAGCCAAGGATCACACCGACGAATCGGTTGCTGATTTCTTTGTGCGAAGATTTGGTCAAGAGGCGTTTTCGAAGCTCATTGCCCCCCTTTTAAGTGGGCTTATAGGCGGTGCCCCCGAACAGTTAAGTCTTCATGCAGTTCTTCCTCACCTGCCTGTGCTGGAGTCTCAATATGGAAGTATCCTTCTCGGAACAGCTCGCACCCGTAGTTCCGATTCTACATCCTCCTTGAAGAGTCTTGCAGATGGATTATCCTCCCTTACAGATGCTTTATATCATCAGAATCAATCCAATATACACCTCCATCAGAAAGTAGTCGGGCTTCGCCGATCCAATGCTCAATGGACGATACTGATGGACGGAGGTCATTCCATACGGGCAAATCACGTCATTTTGGCGGTCCCATCGTCCTATGCGGCTACCATTTGTGAATCCTTCAGTTCCGACATTTGTGATGTACTTCAGAAGATTCCACGCAGAGCCGGAACAACCGTACATGTAGCCTATCCAAACGCTGCTCTTCCACATTGGCCCCTTCATGGGCATGGCCACTTAGTTGATCCTGTAGAGGGAAGCTCCGTCATTGCATGCACTTGGAGCACTGTCAAATTTACGGGACGCTCCCCCCACGGTCGATGTCTTTTCAGGTTATATGTACAGGGCGTAGATCAATCGGATGAAGAGATGATCGCTCATGCGTGCAAGGAGATGAAACTGGCACACGGCGTAACGATTCCGCCCCTGTTCACTAGGATTCATCGTCATCCATATACATTACCCTGCTACACTCTGGGACACAAAAATCGGGTAGAAGAAATCCTACAGATAACCAGAACGTATGATGGATTCCATTTAGCTGGAAACTATCTGAGCGGAGTCGGAATCCCTGACTGCATTCGCAGTGGAACGCGTGCAGCCTATCAGGTACTCAATACAATGAGAAAGCCCGAATAGGCAGTTTGCCAAATCTTGAGATCAACCGATCAATTGGGATGTCGTGCACAAGTAGATCTAACTCCACATTCACCACCATCAAGAATGCTGGTCATTGACGAGCGGTTGGTTCTACACAAGGGAAGGTAGTGGATTTCTGATCCCCTTAATCCGCATCTTGAAACGCTTTCTGGGGGTACCTGTTGGGAATGGGTTGATCGTTACATCTTTATTTCCGACTACCTCCAAGTCGTAGTGATAGATGATCATCAGGAGGTTAATGATCATTTGCAATTCAAACAATCGTTGCCCAAGACAAGTGTGAGATCCAAAACCATAGGTGCCATAAGCTCCTGGTTGCTTATGCTCGGCTC
>JAPOUL010000151.1 GCA_026708685.1 Bacteroidota bacterium | reverse complement strand
CGTAAATTATTTTGAAATTTTCATCTCAAATCAAATTCGCCTTCGAACTTGCGTTAAGAATGTTCATGAGTCAACATAATTGTTGACATCAAGATTGTTGATTAACTTTTCTATGAAGATGATGTTTCATTGATTGGGAAAATCAATATGTGAATTCGTGAACACATTAACTCAATGAATGATCAGGTTCAATACGTTTTTAGGTAGACATAAACTAAATGGAGCGTTCCACCGTATTGGAATGGATTCCTATAATGGATTTGATGATCCATCAATTCATACACGATATAATACTTTTTGCTTATCTTTGTACGGTTTCAATGTCGTTTCATGTTTCACATCAATTGGCATTCACCAATGATTTGGTGGTGCTCGGTGTGTAAAACGCTTATTTTGAGAAAGATCTCACTCTGAAGTGCATGGAAACGAATTCGTTAGGGTTATCAATTCCTCTTTGAATAGGTTAGGATTTGTCATATTTATGATTGGATGAGATTCGATCAACTAGTTTTTGGAATCACCAAATCATTTGTGATCATTGGACTGTTGCTACTGGTAGGGTGTAGTTCATCAGATTCAGATCCCGAGATCACCGATTCATGTGCTGGTATTGTGGATCCATCGCCTGCCGATGTAACCACTATTTACAATACGATGGATTCTCTATGGACTTCTCAGCAAAAGTGGACGATCACTGAGGAGATGAGATTTGGAAGCGGCTTAGAAGAGAATCCGATTTTCTTCTCATCTATTCGATCTATAGATGTTGATCATAACGGTTATTTGTATGTGTTGGATTCTTCTCCTCAAGAGATATATGTTTTTGACCATAATGGGGCATACCTTCGTACAGTTGGATCTAAAGGGTCAGGACCAGGTCAGTTTGAAAATGCTGCCGCCGTTGATGTAAATGAAAATGGTGAGATCTGGGTCATGGAAATGCAGTTAGGTAAACTCACCATTGTTGATTCACTGGGAAATTATCTACGGACAGAACGCGTGAATACCACTGGATGGGACTACTGGAATTATCCAGGTGGTTTTGATAAACTAGGTCGTTACAATGCCATGGTTCTATGCTATAAGTATGAGGAAGAAGAAAGCGAACTCATGTTGGCACGCTATGACGAAACGTTTACTCCATTGGATACTATTGCAATCCCATCCAGTTCATCGGAAATAGAGCGTTTCACACACTCATCGGATGGCTCCACCTATAGCATGTCCATCCCTTTTCAAGGATCATTTATATGGGATTTTTCAAATAGAGGTACGTTTTGGACGTTACTTACCAGTGAGTATCAACTGATCGAGATGTCCGTTGGGGGAACACCGCTACGTCAAGTCTCCAACGAGTCTGAGAAAATTCCAGTTACAGATGCTGACATGGATGAAGCCATTGAAAGGATGCAATGGTTTGTTGAGGAAGGCGGAAAGATTGACTATGCAAAAATTCCCCGCGAAAAACCTGCAGTTGAGAGTTTTTTCTCGGATGACGAAGGAAACCTATGGGTAATTCAATCCGATACAACCCCTAAGCAAGCCACTTCTCATTTTGACATTTTTAATTCGGATGGATACTTTCTAGGTAACATTCAAGTACCGTTCAAGCTTGATAGAACATCATCTTCCATAGTTAAAGATGGTATATTCTACGGGATCACCTTAGATAAGGAGGGTGGACAAGTGATTGTCAAATCACGAATTGAAAAATAATACATGCATCAAGTGAATAGAGACTCAATTTCTTACTGATCACCTATCGTAGTTGCCAAGCAATAATAAAATCCCGTCGCGAAACTTGCTGAGATACACACGCAATCACTCTAATTACAATTACCCGAAACAGGTAGATCTTACAGATATGAATAAATGCTGTAGCTTGGTGTATTTTTCTCATTGTTTTGTTCAAGAATTGTTCTGATCAACTGTTTGCCAGAGAGGAGGCGTTTCAAGACCATCTTATCATCAGTCCAAGACATCTATCTTCATCATTTCAAACGATCATCTTCCGTTGATATGCTGTCGTTCATGAAGTCCTCCGTGCAGTTGAAATGGAATCGTATTCGGTACAATACATATTCAAGGAGTTTCATATGGATGAGTATATTGTTACGCATTCGTATCAATTCGATCCACAATCTGTCCACTTCAACGGGTTATACCTTAGAGACATAGACTCAGAAAACAATGCAGACCATTGCTGGAGATCATAAAAAATTTCCTGTTGGACATCTCTTTCCTTTGGAAGAGAATAGTTCCAATGTCCGCATTCTCAATGAATTCAAAGGCACCATCTACCTAACGGAGAACTAAATGATAGAATCTGTAAAGTCTGCCGCACTTCACGATCTCGCGAATTCAAGGTATCTAAACTATGCCCTGTCTGTTATTACCAGTCGTGCACTTCCAGATATTCGTGATGGGTTAAAGCCCGTTCAACGGCGAATTCTCTATTCCATGTTTACCAGCCTGCGCCTGTACCCTGATGCAAGGTATCGTAAAAGTGCTACGATTGTCGGGGATACCATGGGGAAGTATCATCCTCATGGAGATAATGCCATCTATGATGCCATGGCACGCATGGCCCAGCCATTCGCACTGCGTGATCCCCTTGTAGATGGGCACGGAAATTTTGGATCCATTGATGGAGATAAGCCTGCAGCAATGCGGTATACCGAAGCAAAACTGCTTCCGCTTGCCATGGCACTGCTGGAGGAGTTACGTCAGAATACGGTGGAGTTTAGACCAAACTTTGACGCAACACTCTCTGAGCCAGTCGTCCTTCCATCACAAATTCCAAACTTGCTCATCAACGGGGCAACGGGGATTGCCGTTGGAATGGCCACCAATATACCACCCCATAATCTGAGTGAAGTGATCAGCGGCGCCATCTATATGGTGAATTCACTCCTCCGACGAGAGAGCGATTCATGGCCATCCAATACCATCAACCGTTTATTGGAAACGCATATTCTTGGACCCGACTTCCCCACGGGTGGCAGAATGATGAACTCAAAAGAAGAATTGCAGCAGATCTATAGAAAAGGTGAAGGGACGATAATCGTCCAAGGTACCTACAAGGTGGAACGAAAATCGCATGTGATTATCAACTCCATCCCCTATGCAGTCAATAAGAGTGATCTGGTCGAAAAAATTGCGACACATATTGCGGATGGAAAAGTCCCACAGTTGTTGGATATTCGTGATGAGTCTACCGATGATATTCGGATTGTTTTAGATTTAAAACGAGGAGCCAAAGTAGAGGCTGCCATGGGATATCTTTACAAGTATACCCCGTTACAGTCACGCTTTCATGTCAATCTCACATGCCTTCTGCCCACAGCAAATCCTCAAATTTGCGAGCCGAAGCGTGTGAACCTGCAGGAAGCTCTTGAGCATTTTCTTCATTTCCGCCTTGATGTCGTCACGCGAAGACTACGCCATGAGTTAAACCAGTTACAGGAACGGATCCATATTCTTGAAGGCTTTGAGATGATTTTTGATGCATTGGATGAAGCCATTAAGATCATACGATCATCAAGAAATAGAGCAGATAGCTCCCAACGTTTGCGCCATCGGTTTATTCTCTCTGAGCCCCAAGTCAATGCAATCCTAGATACCAGACTGTATAAGCTCTCACAGATGGAAATCAATGCAGTGCGAGAAGAACTTGAAGCGAAGCGATTGCGTGCACGTGAAATTACAGATCTCCTCAATGATACCTTTGCTCGCTGGAAGATCGTCCGCGAGGAACTCAAGGAAATCAAGCAGCAGTTTTCTACCGAACGTCGGACGACGATCACCTCAGCAGCGGAAACCGTCTATGAGTATTCCGAAGAAGACTTTATCGTGGATGAGGATACAGCCGTCATTGTTACGCGATCGGGCTGGATCAAGCGACAGCGCTCGTACACCGATGTGCAGGCGATTCGCGTCAGAGAGGGTGATGCAGTAGGGTGGGTCCTTGGAACGGGAACACGCTATACCTTAGTGTTATGGACGAATTTTGGACGTGCCTATACCGTGAGAGTCAATGATATCATGCTTACCACAGGCCATGGAATTCCCATGCAGAAGCTCTTTGATTTTAGCGATAAAGAGCATGTGATTGGAGCGATCCCCTGTGATCCCCGCATCGTCCGATCGGCAGATGAGTCCAAGAATAAGGAAGACTTGGGCAATATCGTGGCAGTGACCTCCAAAGGGTTAACTCACCAGCAGCCACTGAGCATGTTTTCTGATGTCTCAACGCGTAAAGGCCGAATCTTCATGCGTGTCGCTGAAGATGATGAGATCCTTGGCGTGTGGCCCGCTTCAGGAGATGAGTTTGTATGCATGGCCTCAAAACAGGGACACATCAAGATTTTTCCAACGTCGGAGGTTCCGGTACGTCTTGGCCCGTCCAAAGGAGTCAAAGGGATGCATCTTGTCGATGATGACCGATTGATTGGTGCACTCGTTTCTGCAAACTCAAGGGAAGGGGTGTCTGTCCAAACACCGCGTGGGAGGCAGGAAATCATTCGCAGAACGAAGTATGACAGTTCACGTAGAGGTGGGAAAGGACGCAAAATTATTCAGAGAGGAGAGCTAGACCCCAGCCCTCTACAACCCATTGAAGTGCGCATTTCATGAGTTCATATTCAGGAGCAGATATTATTGTTCTGGAAGGATTGGAGGCCGTCCGTAAACGTCCTGGTATGTATATCGGTGGGACAGGCAAACCGGGACTCCATCATTTACTTTGGGAGATTGTGGACAACGGCGTGGATGAAGCCGTCAACGGGTATGCTGATTGCATTCAGGTCACGCTCCATAAAGACAGAAAAAGTGTTACGGTTCAGGATAATGGACGCGGGATTCCAGTAGATCCTCATCCTAAGAAAAAAATTCCAGCTCTTGAGGTGATTCTCACCACGCTGCACTCTGGGGGGAAATTTGAGGGAGATCAGTATATCACCTCGGGTGGTTTGCATGGGGTAGGGGCTTCTGTCGTCAATGCCTTATCGGTGGAACTCATAGCCCAGGTCCGACGGGGGGGTACGACCTATGAGCAACGGTTCCAGCGCGGACAGCCCGTGACCAAACTGAAAGATCTCGACAAACGCACCAAGTCAACGGGAACTAGTATTTATTTTGCTCCAGACCCTGAAATCTTTGAATCTACCGAGTTTGATACAAAACGTATACAGGAGCAGCTCGAAATTAAATCCTATCTCAATCGCGGATTGCGCATTCTCTTTCGGGATGAATCCACTCGTGAAGAGATTGAGTATATGCATGAAGGGGGAATTGTAGATTACCTCGGACACTTGATTCAAGAAAGCAAGACTCCCGCGGTGCACCCAGAAGTCTTCTCGATTCTGCAGGATACCCTTGAAGACGCTACACGTATTGAAATCGCTCTCCAGTGGACAGAATCAACACGGGAATGCATTAAGTCCTATGTGAACGGAATTCCAACGCACGATGGAGGAACCCATGAGCAGGGGTTTAAGGATGCCGTGCGGATGGCAGTCCGATCGTGGATGGATACCCATGATGTGATCCCACGGGGACTGGATGTTACCTCTGACGATATTCGTGAGGGGCTTTTTGGGGTGATCAACATGTTTATGTCGGATCCCCAGTTTCAGGGGCAAACCAAGGATAAACTCAACAATCCATCCGCACGATCGCTGGTCAACAGTACGGTTCGAATTGCACTGGAGCAGTTTTTGAATACCCATCCATCGGCGAGTGATGCCATCGGTGCCCGGGTATTACAATCGGCCCGTGCTCGACATGCAAGCCGTGCAGCTGCAAAGTCTGTTCGGTCTAAGGCACGCCAGAGACGACGGCTCACCCTTCCTGGAAAATTGGCAGATTGCTCATCAATGGATCCTGCAGAGGGTGAACTTTTTATTGTTGAGGGTGATTCTGCAGGTGGATCCGCAAAGCAGGGAAGAGATCGAAAAACTCAAGCCGTCTTGCCTTTGAGAGGCAAAGTCTTGAATGCAGAACAGGCCACTGCGAATAAGCTCCGCAACAATACCGAACTCTCCAATGTGGTTCAGGCACTTGGATGTGGGATGGGTACCAATCTGGAGCCAGAAAAACTGCGCTATCACAAGGTGATCCTATTGATGGATGCCGATTCTGATGGACATCACATCGCGACCTTAATGCTGACGTTTTTCTACCGATACATGCGACCACTGATTGACCTCGGGCATATCTTTATTGCTGAACCTCCGCTGTATCGACTGGACGCTGGCAAACAAACCTACTGGGCGTTGGATGATGCAGAAAAGACCCGAATCGAAAAACGGTTACGGCGAAAAAATGCTCGTATCAAAATTGATGTTCAACGCTTCAAGGGTCTGGGAGAGATGATGCCACAGACGCTGAAAGAGACCACACTGGATCCAGCTAAGAGGAGGATTCTTCAAGTCACGATCCCAGAAAAAACCAAGGCTGAACATACCATTGCCGGTCTCATGGGACGCGATGCCTCTGTTCGATATCGCTTTATCATGGAGAATGCACGGAATGCGGACGATCTGGATGTGTAGATGTTCTGCGGTGGGCAGCAAAGAGACTGCCAACAGTGATCAAGATCATTCCAATGATGGATAGAACATTCGGAAATTCCCCGAAAATTAAAATGCCCCATCCTGAGGCAAAGAGAATCTGAATATAACTGACCCCCATGGCCCGAGATGTCTCAACACGATGCAGGCTTTTTGTCAGGAAAATCTGGGCTGCATGGGTGAAGACACCAATCCCAATCAGAAAGCACCATTCTATGGGAGAGGGAAGGGCATAATCAACGGCAACAAACGGGATGGAGGCAAAAATGGAGATGAATGAAAAATAGAAGATAATCACCATCTCGTGATCTGTCTGACGCAACTTGCGAACCGATACGAACGCAAGCCCTGCCATGAGAGCACCAGTGAGCCCAACCATCACCGACAGAACATCCAATTGCTTGACATTAAAAATAAATTCGGGTTGAATCACAAAGAACACCCCCACAATACAAACCAGAAAACCCATGCCAATCCCCCAGGTCATCCTCTCACGCAGGGTAATCGTTGCAATGATGGCAGCCAGACAGGGGGAAGTATAAAAAAGGATGGTGGCTTCTGCCAGTGGTAGGGCAATCAGGGTATAGAAGAAACACATCAGCGACCCAAATCCAGCGATGCCCCGAAACCACAGGAGTTTTTTGTTGACTCCCCACAAATGAACACCAGCCAGTCGAACGCCCCAGTAGGCAAGCAGACTTCCCACACAAGCCCGCACAAACACAATCTGTCCAGTAGGAATGGTAGGCGAAACGAGTTTTGCCAGAACCGACATCACACTGAAAAACATCACGGCCACAAGCATATATGCCAGTCCTACCGTAAAGACCGATGATGCTGAATCGTTCTGCTGAAAGAGACGACTCAGTGAATGTAGACGGTATTTTGTGCTGTGCACATTGAGATCATTCATCTGCAATCTGCTCCGTATCGGTGATAAGAGGGAAAGATCAACGACCCAGATACAACGGGGTGTGCACGGACTTTACGTAGGCACCGCGTCTAAGATTCGTTGGATCAAATCCTGTACCGTAATGCCGTCGGCTTCGGCATTGAAGTTCGCAATGACCCGATGGCGTAGTACCGATATAGCCATCTGTTGAACGTCACTGATCAGAGGAGTAAATCGTCCATCAATGGCTGCGAGAGCTTTGGCACCAAGGATCAGATATTGAGATGCACGAGGCCCAGCTCCATAGGCAATATACTCATTGACAAATAGAGGGGTATCATCTTGATGAGGGCGGGTGCTGGTCACAAGGCGAACGGCATATTCAATCACATTATTGGCCACGGGCAGATGTCGTACCAGCTTCTGAAAATTGAGGAGTTCGCTTTGTGACATGGCAGGCTCAATATGGGTGATCTGTCCAGTCGTGGTGGATCGCACGACTTCCACCTCGTCGTCAAAGGTTGGATAGTCTAGCCATAAATTTAACATGAATCGATCCAGCTGCGCCTCCGGCAGAGGATAGGTTCCTTCCTGCTCAATCGGGTTTTGAGTGGCTAACACAAAAAAAGGCTCGTCCAGCTCAAAGGTATGTCCGCCCGCCGTGACGCGGTGCTCTTGCATGGCCTCAAGAAGGGCAGCCTGTGTTTTTGGAGGAGTACGGTTGATTTCATCTGCCAGGACAATATTTGCAAAAATAGGACCTTTGACAAACCGAAACGCTCGTCCACCCGTTCGTTTGTCTTCTTCAATGATTTCCGTGCCCGTGATATCACCGGGCATCAGGTCGGGGGTAAATTGAATTCGAGTAAAATCGAGTGCCAATGCATCGGCCAAGGTACGAATCAGGAGTGTTTTAGCAAGTCCAGGAACCCCAATCAGCAAAATATGTCCCTGAGATAGAAGACCGACGATAATGCTACGAACGATGTCCTGTTGGCCTATAATGATCTTGGAGATTTCAGATTCAAGGCGTTGGCATGCGGGAGGTAACGCATCGGCAAGGGCAGGAGATACCTCTTGAGATATCTCCTGTTCATTGGGGAGGATAGTAGGCATGGATCTAGATCTCCGCGGTAATATTTCCAAGGACAGTATGGATTTCGAGGGCTTTACCACGCAGTTCTATAAATACATCCTCTCGCAGAATATCCAGCCATCTCCGAATTTCCAGGGATCGTTTATTGTCCAGTGCCAAGGCTTCAATACGAGAATAATCGGTTTCTATGTTAATGCGATGGGTGGGTACTTTTCGTTGAAGGAGAACGATATGCCACGCTAAATTCCCGTCAAGCAGGGTGACTTCGGCAGGGTGGCTCACTTCGCCAACCTCTAGGGTATCCGTAGTTGTTTTCCAGTCCACTCCAAGAGCATCCACAAATAGGTCACGCTCTCCAGAATTCGGATCCACAACCCGTCCACCAATTTCAGAGGAGGATTCCTCTTCGGAATGCCGGGTTGCCATGAGTTCAAAGGGGAGTTCGTAAGTGACAATCGAGTCCCGAAGCATGGACAATAGTTCTATGGCATCGGTTGGATCTGATCGGGAGCGGTCAATATTGATCAGCACATGACTAAAATCAATGACATCGCCAATGCGTTCATTGACCCGCAGGATATGGAAGCCAAAGGGGCTTTGGAATGGCTGAGACAGTTCACCAAGGTCAATGCGGGCCGCAATGGCAGCAAATTCGGGAACAAGATCTCCCAAGAGCATGCTCTGGTATCGCCCCTGCGTCTGAATGGATCCAGTATCTTCGGAATAGCGGGTTGCCATGTCTTCAAGTGTGCTTCCACCGACGACAATGGAATCACGGATGGCGGTAATGATTTCCAGTGCTTCCTCTCTGGCCTCGGGTAAAATTTCAGGGTACTTCACGATATGTGCAACCCGCACGATGGGGGGGAGGACTGGCAGGGAGTCGGCAGGGAATTGGGCAAACCATTCACGTACTTCAGTGGGCGTGACTTTCAGACTTCGCAATTTGGTGCTTTGAAACTGATCGGCGAGCAGACGGTCTCTGACTTCATCCCGAAGATCTGCACGAATCTGGATCACACTTTGTCCGTAAATTTCTTCCAGACGATTTTCACCTCCCAGTTGCTGGGACATGATTTCAATGCGCTGATCAAGAGCTTGATTGACCTGATCATCGGTAATCACGATATTGGTATCTCGGCGTGCATGCTCAGCGAGTACTTCTTGGTCAATGAGCTGCTGAAGGGTTTGATACCAGAGTTCATCGCTATACTCTATGTCTCGCTGTTCCGTGATACTTGATACAATTCCGTCAATTTCGGAGCGGAGCAGAATTTTATTTTCCCCAACGATGGCAACAATCTCATCAATCACGCTCTGCTGAGATGCCAGAGAGGTCTGAGACACGAGGAGTAGGGCAGTTAAACCAAGTGATGAAAGAACTCGAAAAAGGATTGGCATGGGATTCACAAAAGGAAATAGGAAGTCAGTAGGGAGTATCCGTCAGGAGCTGAAAGAGTTCGTGTGCTCACTGGGGGCATTTTATCGGATTTCAATCTCATCACGAAATTCTGCCTCCACTCGAAGCCTCTGGATGTTACGATTGTAATGTTGGGTTCGTAGGCGTATCTCTAACTGCTCACGGATAAACCCCTCAATCCAGGATAATTCGGGGATTGAATCGGGCGGGCTCCTGTCAATGACATGCAAAAGATGATAAACGGAGTCGGCCAAAAGAATCTGGGGAAGACTTCCTGGTGCAGTAGATCGCAAGGTACTACTGAGTTCGGGCAGATGAAGAAAGAGATTGTTTTCAAGAAGATAGTTCTGGTTCATTTGAAGATCATCCGCAGGGGATGAACTGAATCGCTCCAACATGACCATAAAGGTCGAATCGTTAACGGAAGACTGGCGGAGCATTTCCAAAGCTGTCAAGAGTGTATCTTGGATAGAATGACGCAGATATCGGATTCGAACGAAGGGTCCAAGAAAGCGAAAGTGAACCTTGTAGGATTCATAATACTGAGCAATTGCATCCTGTGTGAGCTCGTTTTCGGCATGACGGTTATACTCAGAAATCATGGCATCTATGAGTATCGTACGGGAATTTTCAAGGAGACGACGCTGGATATCCTGTTGATCCCCAAGATCTTGCCGAAGTGCCTCCTGATACAGAAGTTCGCGACTGATCCACTGATCGATAACATCGTCTCTGGCTTGAATGGAATCCACATGATTAGGAACAATTTCAAGGTTAGAATCAAGATCCGATTGAAGGAGGTAACTATCCCCAACTCGGGCGACAAATTCGTTGGACGGCTCAGGGGAATGACATCCAATGATGCTCAGTAATAGGGTTCCAATCCCGAGCTTCCAAGCCATTATTGAAATGCGTATTCAAGGCGTTCAGGAAAGGTGGTCACCTTAAACTTTGAACGGAGTCGTTGATGGAAGTCTTCTTCAAGCAAGATTTGAATTTCAGACATGACCTCAGTTTTCGCTTCCTCAAACGTCTTCAATCTTGCAGGCTCCATGCCATCAACATACAGGAAAAGTCTTCGGGCTCGGTCGGATAGAATTTCGGTATGTTCACCAAGTGCAAGGCCTGTCGCTCGGTCATAAATGCTGTTGGTAGAATCAGCCACCAGCACGGTATCCACTCTTAGGGTCCATGTTGAATCCGAATTGATGGCACGTTGTAGATCAGCCATACTTGCCGATGTGAGAAATTCAATAGCTTCGGTCAGAAGTGAATCAGGTGATCCAGAAACCTCAATCAGGCGGAAGCGGTCTGGCCACTGATACTCTTCTGTATATTCTTCATAATGCTGAAGTAATGCAAGAGAATCTTCAGAAGATGCGTTCCAAACGGAATCTTCCATAATGGCAAACAGAGCCAGTCCATCCCGAAATTCATCCATGATCTGCTGAAATTCCGCATCAGACTTCTCCAATTCAAACGAGTGATAAAAAACCACACGATCGTTCAGGAATGCATCTGCATATTCAAGGGCCAGATCTGTGGAGGTCATTCCCGTACGAACGGGAATGAGTTGGTCTGAAACAAAGCGTGCAAACTGCTGGAATGTGTACACTGAATCCGCAAGGGTGATCAGTGAAGCAGTGGAATCCGCAGGCTCAATCAGAGCAAACTGTGCCTTTAATGAATCGGGCGGTATCTCTTCTACAAGGCGTGCAAATTTCAGGGTATCTACAGAACTGATATAGAGTGTACGAAGAAATTTTTCAAGTTCGGACTCTGCAGTTTTGATTCGAGGAAGTGATTGAACCAGTCGTGATAGTCGTTCATATTCCTGATCAAACGTCGGAAGCACGGATGCTTCATCATACCGGATCAGATGCAACCCAAACGGGGTCTCAACGACGTTTGAGACCTGTCCAAGAGAGTCCAATGCAAACAGAGCATCATGAAACGTACGATCAATGTTTCGATTATGGTGCTCAATGAGCCCAGAAAGGCTGCCTCCGAGATCGGCAGAACCTGGATCTTCAGAGTGGGCCATTGCAATTTCTTCAAAGGAGGTCCCCGAATCAATTAATGACTTTAGGCTATCTATTTTGGCACGGGTGCGTAGAGAGTCATCAGGCGTGTCACCCGAAAACCGAATCATGATATGCGATGCCTGACGGGCAGGTAGAGTCGGTTCACGGTCATGGACTTGAATGAGATGGTATCCATAGGCACTTCGAACGATGTCTGAAGTCTCTCCTACTGTTGTTGAATAGGCAGCATCTTCGAAAGCCTGAATCATTTGCCCCCCAGTAAACCACCCTAGATTTCCACGAAATCCCTGCAGTGCATTGGAACTGCTCGCTGATGGATCTTCCGAGTGACGAAAGGCCAGATCTCCAAACGAAACTCCAGCCGCCAAAGAATCCTGCAATGAGGAAATTTTTTCCCACGCATAGAGTGTGTCTTCGGGAGAAGAATCGTTTGTCAGCGTCATCATCAGATGGCTTGCATGAATAAACTCCTGTCGTCTCTGATACAAGTCTTCAACCATAGGATTGATGACAGCATTGTCCATCAGGTAAGGCTTGGCAAAGGAGGTCCGGTAGCTGTTGATTTCGGATAGAAGTTCACTGTCCTCAAAGTATCCAGCATCATGTGCTTCCATGAGTTTAATCTTAAAGTTCACATAACGCTCTAAATAATCAGCGTACTCTGCAAGAGAATCATCGGCCGCTTCAGTTCGGCTGCCAATGGCTTTGGAGTATTCCTGTTCAAATTCTTCAAGCGTCAAGGGTTCTCCGTCAATGTCTGCAAGAATGATGTCTTGAGCGAAGGCGGTAGAAGTCAGCATGATCGCTCCAATCAAGCAGGAGCACCAGTGAAAATTCATGATTTGGAATTATTTTAAAGTCAACCCACTTACACAATAATTATTCAAAACGGTTCCTACCAAGAATCTATTATGGATAATATTGGTAGGAGAGACCATTCACAAAACGTTGATTCCATTTCTATTCGAGTTCGTTTCGCTCCAAGTCCAACGGGTTACTTACACATCGGAGGACTTCGGACTGCACTGTACTGCTATCTCTTTGCCCGTAGCCAAGGAGGCAGCTTGATCCTTCGCATTGAAGATACCGATCGTTCACGTCTGGTTGCTGATGCCGAAAACGATATTGTTGAATCGTTACAATGGTGTGGGATTGAAGTTGATGAGAGTCCTCACAAAGGTGGTCAGTATGCGCCCTATCGGCAATCTGAACGGCAATCTCTCTATCTCCAGTATGCAAAATCACTTGTAGATGCTGGTCATGCCTATTATGCATTTGATCCTCCAGAGGCTATTGAGAATCTACGCAAAGACCATGCCACTTATGGAATACAGACGCGCCATCAGATGGATAATAGTCTTACGATGTCGGAAGATTTGGTCAATCATCGCTTGGAGTCAAAACAAGACTATGTGATTCGTCTTTTCGTTCCTGAAAACAGAACCGTTTCCTTTGATGATCGGATCAAGGGAAAGATAGAGGTGGAGTCCATGATGATCGATGATCAGGTGTTAACGAAGTCGGATGGGATGCCTACCTATCACTTGGCCAATGTAGTAGACGATTATCTGATGGGCATGACTCATGTCATTCGTGGTGATGAATGGATTCCCTCCACTCCTAAACATATTCTATTGTACGAGGCATTTGGCTGGGAGCCTCCCGAAATGGCTCATTTGCCCTTGATCTTGAGCCCCACTGGCGGGAAACTTTCCAAACGAAGTGCTAACCGGCAGGGCATCCCGCTGAATGTTCTCGATTATCGGACACTCGGATATGAGCCTCAGGCTGTCGTCAATTTTCTGGCCATGCTGGGATGGAATCCTGGAACTGATCAGGAAGTTTTTGATCTTGTAGAACTGGAACAGCAGTTCAGCATAGATCGTGTTGGATCTGCACCAGCCCAATTTGATCTCAAAAAATTGCAATGGTTTAATGCTCAACATTTGCGTCGACTGAATACCAATGCCCTCATTGATAAGGTTCGCCCCCCATTGACAGAGCAAGGTGTTCATCTTCCCGATGACGATTATCTAAAACAAGTTTGTGATCTTGTGCGGGACCGGTTGGAGCATGTTCATGATCTGGGACTACATTATCGATACTGTTTTGAGGATCCAGAGGAGTTTGATCCTGTTGGGATCAAGAAACGGTGGAAACCTGACTCTGCCACTCTTGTGGAGCAGTATTCAGACCTTATTGAGGGCATGGATGAATTTGATGAGCAGACCTTGGAAGCTGGATTGCGTGATCTGGCTCAGAAACATGATATAGGTGCTGGACGAATCATCCATCCAGTACGGCTCGCTGTTAGTGGTACGACTGCAGGCCCAAGCCTTTTTGCATTGCTCAAGGTACTTGGACAAACAACCTGCGTACGAAGGTTGCGACATGCAGCATTACAGATAGAATCGTGATATGGTATTGATAGAATATCCTGAACCGTATGCGATTATTGGATTGCCGCCCGAATGTGATGTACCTGTATGGGCCAATCAGGGACGCTTTCACTCTGTGACTAGAACGGACCAAGAACTATCCATCATTTGCTCTGAGTGCTATCTTCCAGCCGAATTTTCGGATCACCCCTCATGGTATCTGATCGGTTGTGAAGGACCGATCAGTTTTGACTCAGTAGGAATTATCGCAAAACTAACCACTGTGCTTGCGGAATCGGGGCTCTCTACTCTAACCGTTGCAACATATCATACGGATTATTTATTGACCCGTGATTCAGATGCCGCATGCAAATCACTCCAAAATGCAGGTTACGAAGTCATTCGTGCCAACTCTTGAGAAACGATCTCCTGAATCAGTTTAGGATTTGCATGTCCATGAACGCGTCGCATTACTTGTCCAATAAAAAACCCAAGCAACCCAACCTTGCCATTCGCATATGCCTCCACTCGATCTTCATATTCGTGAAGAACTTCTAATGCTATCTCTTTGAGCGTTTCTGGGTCACTGACAAACGATTCCTGTATGGTCGAAAGTAGCACAGCAGGGTGCTCCCCAGTATCAAACATGCGCTTCAGGGTCTCTCTAATTTCATGGGCACTTCCAATTTCCCGATCGGCCAATTGAACCAGCTCAGCAAATTCATTCGGACCAAACGGCAGATCAGATATGGACTGGTCTTTAAGGGCGGGTAGCAAATGGTTGGCCATCCAATTTCCAACAGAAACGCGTGGTGCTGATGCAGAAGCCGCATCAAAGAATGCTACAGCCTCTGAAACGCCATAAATGGCAAGTCCCACTGCCCTATTCAAACCGCTACGCCGCAACCATTGCTCTTCATTGGGGGTGAGGGGGCGTTGGTCTGCTGTAGACTTCTTCTGCAGAGTTTTGTCTTTGACGACCTGAGTTTGAGATGGCTGGCTGGAGGCATCTTTTTTGACAGAGGAATCACGCAGAGCGACGATGCAATTAAAAATGGGCTTTTCCGAATCTGCACAAGTCCCATCGCGCCAATAATATCCAAGCCTTACAAATTGATATCGCTGGTCTAGCGAATCCTGAGTAACACTCGGCTCCATCCTCGCATGTCGATGCTCAATTAATGAAAATGGGTTGAGGCTTGACCATAGATCATCTTCCACTGAAGGCACACTCAATAACTGCTGATAGACCCGAACAATAGCTTCAGAAGAATTGTGTACATCTACCCAATGAATTGTTCCTTTGGGTTTTAGATCTGAATCCTTCGTGCCGCTTTGGGTTCCTTCAATCCATTCACAGACCAGCCGTGTAACATGCCCATGATCGTCTTTTTCAACATTAGTGCAGCGAATCATGTACGCATGACGGAGCCTGACAATTCCACCTGGAGTAAGCCGTTTGAATCCTTTGGGAGGGTCTTCCGAAAAGTCACCGCGTTCAATGAAGAGTTCCCCAGAAAAGGGAAGCGTGCGGCTACCTTCACGAGGGATATCATGGGGCCAATACGGAGCTGACAATGATTCAACATGATCGTTTGGCCAGTTGGATAGCGTCACTGGCAGTGGATCCTGCACACAATGAATGCGGGGTGCAAGGTGGTTGAGGTCTTCTCTGATATGATGGTCCAACAGAGATGGATGATGGGAGCTGTCTACACGCGTCGTTCCTATAGACTGGCAGAATGATCGGATCGCCTCTGGTCGAACACCTCGTCGCCGAAGGCCGGCGAGGGTCGGCATCCGAGGGTCACTCCATCCGTCAACGACATGCTCTTGGACTAGACTGATGAGTCTTCGTTTTGATGTGACATGGTAATCCAGATTCAGGCGAGCAAATTCATACTGACGGGGACGGGCGCTGATTTCAAGGGCATCAAGATACCAGTCATACAGAATTCGATTGGTAGAAAATTCCAGAGTACAGATTGAATGGGTCACCCCCTCAATGGCATCTGACTGACCATGTGCCCAGTCGTAAAAGGGATAGATACACCACTGATCTCCTTGCCGATAGTGAGTTGCATGACGAATTCGATACATGAGAGGATCTCGCATCTTCATGTTTGGATGAGACATATCAATTTTGGCACGCAGTACACGACTGCCATCCTGAAACTCACCTGATCGCATCGCATGAAATAATTCAAGATTTTCTTCGGGGGATCGATCCCGAAACTCACTGTGCACACCGGGAGTCGTCACACCTCCACGCATCAAGCGGATGAGATTCTCCTGTGAGTCATCCACATACGCGAGACCCTTGTTGATGAGTTGACATGCCCACTCAAAAAGGGTTTCAAAATAATCCGATGCATAGTACTCATGCTCTCCCCAATCAAATCCGAGCCATCGTAGGTCCTGTTTGATGGAATCTACATAGATCTGATCCTCGGTTTCTGGATTGGTATCATCAAAGCGTAAGTGACAGCGGCCACCGTACTCAGCGGCCAAGCCAAAATTAAGGGTGCTGCTTTTTGCATGTCCAATATGCAAATACCCATTGGGCTCTGGTGGAAATCGAACCACAACGTCCGATATGTTTCCCTGAGCAAGGTCTCTGCTGATGATCGTGCGGAGAAAATCACTTGGTGTAGATGATGTATTCATGAGAGATGATGAGGATTTGAATGATGATGAATAAACTGATGAGCCAAGGAGCGGGCAGCGTGATGGACCGAACACTTCGTGGAAAGAACCTGCGAAGTCAACTCCTCTATGGACTCTGTTACGCATGCTGAATGGTTAAACTCATTCAAGAGCAATGTTTTCGCCATATCCACGATGGCATGTTCAATCTGCTTCTGGCGGCGGCTCTCAAAGAGGCCTTCGCTGCGATCATGATGAACAAGGGTTTCAATGGAATCCCAAAGATCCGTAATTCCCATATTTTCTTGAGCACTGACGGTCAAGACTGGCACAATCTTGGAGGCTTGAGAACTCATGGCAAGTGCTCTACGGTATGTTTTTGCGGCATGGGCAGCTTTTTCCTGCATGATACCGTCGGATTTGGTCACGGCGATCAGATCTGCCATTTCAAGGATTCCACGCTTGATTCCCTGCAGCTCATCGCCCGCATGAGAATGCACTAACAGGAGGATCACATCAACGATTTGAGCAACAGCGTAGTCACTTTGACCAGTCCCCACGGTTTCAATCAAAACAAGATCATAGCCAGCAGCTTCACATAACAGCATGGCAGATCGGGTCGAATGGGTGATTCCCCCCAACGAATGTCCAGAGGGAGAGGGACGAATAAATGCGTTGGCATGTGCTGACAATCGCACCATTCTTGTTTTATCACCCAGAATACTTCCGCCAGTTCGCGGGCTAGATGGATCAATCGATAGCACAGCAACTTTATGACCTGCTTCCACAAGTTGGATCCCCAGCGTTTCAATGAGTGAACTCTTTCCAACACCTGGAGCACCCGTTACAGCGATTCTCAGGGAGGAATCAGCGGGGGGGAGGACCTGACTCAATAACAACTCGGATGATTCAGCATGGGAAGGAAGGGAACTCTCCATGAGCGTGATTCCCTGACTGAGGCTCTTACGATCTCCCTCAAGGATTCCGCTTGCCAGTAATTCTATGTCAGTGTTGGTCATCGTCATGGTCGAGGAGCGTCTTAAGAATTTGGATGGCCGCAGTAGCAATCACAGTTCCAGGTCCAAAAATGGAATAAACCCCATGTTGAAATAATAGAGGATAGTCTTCCTGAGGGATGATGCCCCCAATGACGACATGAATATCATCCCGCCCCTCCTTCTTAAAATGCTCCATCAATTCGGGAACTAAAGTGCGGTGTGCTCCAGCAAGACTAGAAATTCCAGTAATATGCACATCATTTTCGATGGCTTGAGCAACGACTTCCTCGGGTGTTTGAAATAACGGACCTATATCCACATCAAATCCCAGATCAGCAAACGCAGTGGCAATGACGCGAGCTCCCCGGTCGTGACCGTCAAGACCAAGTTTTGCTATGAGGATTCTAGGGCGCCGTCCAGAATGGGAGGTGAACTCATCTGAAAGAGTTCGGGCCAAAGTGGCATGCTCATCGGTTTGCATTGTAGCAGAAAAAATGCCAGTGACGGTTTCATGGTGTGCAATATAACGCCCAAAGACGGATTCAAGAGCACTCGAAATCTCTCCTAATGTAGCCTGCTGTCTGGCCGCATCCAGAGCAACATCCAACAAGTTAACACTTTTCTGTGAGGCAGCCGTCCTAAGGTCAGAGAGAGCCAGCTCCACATGGGAAGAATCGCGGGATTGTTTGAGTGCGTTCAATTGATGCGATTGATTGGCGAAAACTTCGGCATTATCCACACGAAGGAGGGGGATCTTAGCCTCTGAATCTGACTGAAATGCATTCACACCAACAATGATCTCTTCACCCCGATCAATGCGGGCCTGTTTATCGGCGGCCGCCTCCTCAATTCTCAACTTGGGAACGCCAGAATCAATGGCTGCGGTCATCCCACCCAGAGACTCTATTTCCTGGAGATGGGCCCATGCTTCGTGCATCAACGTATGTGTCAGATGTTCAACCACATAAGAGCCAGCCCAAGGATCAATGGCATGGGTGAGTTTAGTTTCTTCCTGCAGGATTAACTGGGTATTTCGTGCAATTCTGGCCGCATGTCTTGACGGCAATGCAAGGGCTTCATCAAGGGCATTGGTATGCAAGGACTGGGTTTGTCCGCAAACTGCAGAAAGGGCTTCAAGGGTCGTTCGTGCAATATTATTGTAGGGATCGTGTGCGGTGAGGCTATAGCCGGAGGTCTGGCAATGCATACGAAGTGCCATTGACTTGGGATTTTTCGGTCCAAACGGTTTGATGAGTCGGGCCCAGAGCAGTCGGGCAGCTCGAAGTTTGGCAATTTCGGTAAAGTGATCCATCCCAATGCCAAAGAAAAAGGATATTCTGGGAGCAAAAGCATCAATGTCTAGTCCTTGTGTGAGACCAGAGCGTACATATTCTAACCCATTGGCAAGGGTATAAGCGAGTTCTAATGCGGCGGGGGCTCCCGCTTCATGCATATGATATCCACTCACAGAAACAGGATAAAATCGAGGCATATGATGCGAACACCACTGGATGATGTCGGCAGTAATGCGCATGGATGGTGCGGGTGGGTAGATGTACGTGTTGCGCACCATAAATTCCTTGAGAATATCATTTTGGATAGTGCCACTGAGCTGATGAGGCTGGACTCCCGACTCTTCTGCCGCAACGATAAAAAACGCCATGATGGGTAGAACAGCACCATTCATGGTCATCGATACACTCATCTCCGCAAGCGGAATATCCCTGAACAAGATTTTCATGTCTTCAACGCTGTCAATCGCAACGCCAGCCTGTCCTACATCTCCGATCACCATCGGGTGATCGGAATCATATCCGCGGTGTGTTGGCAAGTCAAACGCTACCGAAAGGCCCCGTTGTCCTGATTGGATGGCTGACTTATAAAAAGCATTGGACTGCTCAGCTGTCGAGAATCCTGCATACTGGCGAATCGTCCAGGGCCGAGTGGCATACATGGATGCGTAGGGGCCTCCCAGAAAAGGTGGCCATCCGGCAACGTAGTCTAGATGCTCACATGCCTGAAGATCTTCGGCAGTGCAGATTCGCATGAACTCTTCTCCAGTGTGATCACCAGTAGAAACCTCCTTACGTTCCAATGAAATGGAGGTAAAATCAGGACGCATGAGGATGGGCCAGTTTCAGTAGATCATTAGCGGCCACAACCAATGATTCACCTTCATTGATTGAAATGCGATGTTCATGTGCGTTTTCAGCCGTGAATCCATCAGAAGTAGCATGTAGATGGATGTCTGCTGAGGAGTCTACAATCTCAAGAGCACAGATGTCCATGAGGCGGTGGAGCCAAGATGTGGGTGATCCATGGATCTGAACTCGGGTAGGGGGGTGTAGCAAATGTGCTCGCTTGCGAAGATCTTCCAAGGATGCAACCAAGCTTTTTTCATGGGGAACGGTATCTTCAAACTGATCAGAGAGGTAGATATTCCCGCCTACAACTGGGATATCCCCCGAAAGAACCGCTACACTTCTTTGCTCCTGGGTTTGTTGAATCTGAAGATTCATCCATGAATGGGACTGTTTCATCCCGCCTTTCTCTTCAATAGATTGAAAGATTTTCCAAGCTTCGGAGGCAAAGGAGTCCGTGAGTGCCTCTATCATCCATGATCCCGCAGCGGCATCGGCGACAGTATTGAGGTTACCTTCATGCCTCAGGATTTGCAATATTTTGGGGCCATGTTTGATCTCCGGCGAAACGATCACATTGCTGCCTCCTATAATGGCTGCCATGTATTGAAGGGTTTGGCGTGCCAAGTGCGTATCGGGGTCAAGTCTTGTTTCATAACGTGAACTTGGAACAGCCATGATGGGAAGAGTTCGTTTCTGGGTCTGGTAGGCATCAAGAATCCTGGAAACCCCTATGCGTAGTGCACGAAGATGTGCAATCTCAAGGAGAATCCGTTCTCCAACAGGAATGCGAAAGTAGAGATGATCTACGGCATCGTCCGCCCCAAATTCTGCTAGCACATCAGACAGGGATGCATAGGCACATGCAAGTTGATGAATCAGGGATGCCCCAACATCATGCCATGGGGCGATATCAATGACCTGACTCCACAAGGGAGTACCCTGGACTGCTTCCAGTGCCTGAGGAACTTCTATTTGATCAGAAAAGGTGACACTCCCTTGAAGTTCTGAGATGTCGTACCCTCTGGATGAGGCTTGGTGACATAGATGTTCAAAGAACTTGAGATCAATACCATCCCCTCGAAAAAAGAGAGGAACTTCACCAAAAGGGACTTCGTCAGCGATCAACTCGGACTGATCCAAGAGAAAACTCAAGGCCTCTGCACCTGCAAGGGAGGCCTCTCGGGTCTGATCTAACTGCGTCTCTACACAAATCACAAAATCAGTATGGTCAAAGACATGCGAATAGTTGGCAACACTTCGCCGATAGAAGGGTTGAATCTCAATTCCTTCAGTGGGCTCCCATGAAAGATCCTGCTCCAGAAGATTCTGCCATTCGGAGTCGGAGACGGGTGGAAAGTGCTTTAATAAATCCAAAGATTCCATGTGATCCGTCAACTGTTTCCACGCAGAATTCCCACAAGATGAAAAACGGCAATCCCATAGGCCACCGCGACATTCAGGGACTGTTTTGCTCCGAATTGTGGGATCTCCAAGGCACAATCTGCCTGATCCAATAGGCGGGAGTCAACTCCAGAGAGTTCATTGCCCACCATCAAGCAGATCGGAAATTGATTCATCGTTACAGACGAAATCGGAGTTGGGGTATCAGTCAGTTCAAGGGCTGCAATCGTGTATCCTTGATCGCGTAAGCACGAAATTGCAACCAACGGATCGGTTTCATAGTTCCATGGTACCATATCCTGCGAGCCAAGAGCAGTTTTATGCATTTGGGGATGGTCAGGTGTGGCGGTGATTCCCGTCAGCGTAATTTGTTCAATGAGAGCACCATCAGAGGTTCGAAAGATGGAGCCTACATTGTGGATAGACCGTATATTGTCCAATACAACCGTAACTGGATGTCTTGGAAGTTTAAGAACCAAGTCGGCAGATGGCCGACTGATTTCTTCATGACGAAGTTTTCTCATCTTACTTGTTGGAAGTGGTCATTGCAATAGACGGTCCTGCTGCGTCTGGCAAGAGTACTACGGCGCATATGGTTTCTCAGACATTAGGCATGGTCTACATGGATTCTGGTCTGATGTATCGCGGAGTCGCATACGCATTATTGAAACACCAGATCGAATGTGTAGACCATCGTGTGGAAGCATTTCTGCCACAGATGCAACTGGAAGTGCTCAGTGTTGATTCAATCATGAATGTGTATGTGGATTCCAGCGATGTCACTTCGCAACTTCATACAGCCCAGGTCACAGAAGTATCCAGTGATGTCGCAAAGATACCCAATGTTCGTCAATGGTTGTTCAAGATCCAGCGAACATTTTCTAAACAGTATGGAGATGATCCCGGGATTGTGACCGTAGGAAGGGACATGGGAACGGTTGTATTTCCTGATGCAACCCTCAAATTTTTTTTGACCGCTTCGATTGACGTTCGTGCTCAGCGTCGGGTGCAGGAATTTCGTCAGAAAGGGATTAACATCAACTATCAAGAAGTGCATGAAGCGATTGTCCATCGGGATCACCAAGACATTCATCGAACCATAGCACCACTCAAACAGGCACCCGATGCCATCCTTATCAATACCGATGATCTGACCCCCGAAGGCCAGGCAAACATCATACTTTCCAAAGTCAGGGAACAATCTCAATCTTGATGTTGTACAAGTGGGCTGTACTTGGCGTACATACATGAATTGTACTGCACCCTCTACATGTGCGTCAATTTTCATTCACCTATCCTGATGTTGATGTACAGAGGAGCATCAAATGCACATCAGTTTTACATTATATGTCACAAGACTCACAACTCACAAACCATGAGGACTCCAACAGCGGAGTCAATGACACCCCCGTGCAAGAAGGAACCGATACCCCTGATGTAGCATCTCAGGAGGCATCCAACGAACCTATCTCAGACTCTGAGAACGGAACACAGCCCGAACATGGTGACCAAGAAGTCGCCGATGAATCATCTGAAAACGTTGCAAGCACTAGCGAAGATGAGACAGTCTCATCTGATGTCATTCCTACGATGGGCACATCTGATTCAGATCCTGAATCGACAACAAATCCATCCGAGATTGAAGACGAATCTGAAACGATACCTCCGTCTCACGATAATGAGGTTACATCTGAACATATAGAAGATACGGCAGATGATGCTTCTGAGTCCATCTCTGAGGCTGATCATGCGGACGAATCCACTTCAGTTGATGTGAACTCTGATGATGAACAGTCACCTGAAGACATCTCTGAAGAGGGAGATGTAAGGATAGGATATACGGGAGAAATCCTTGGAGAGGTGGTTACCCTTGCCAGCCTTGAAGACGAAACCCACTCCGCAGAAGAAGGGAGAACCCACACCGAAGAACTCATTGAGATGATTGATGGTTCTTTGAACGAAGTATCTCAGGATGAAATTGTGACGGGCCGAGTGATTTCGGTTGGAGAGAAGGATGTGGTGATTGATATTGGTTTCAAGAGTGATGGCGTGATTTCCAAGAGCGAGTTTGACGGTGAAGTTGTTGCGGGAGATGAAGTGGAGGTGTACCTAGAGCGTTTGGAAAACTATCATGGACAGCTAGTTCTCAGCAAAGGGCGTGCTGAACAGATCCGACGGTGGCAACAGGTGGAGAAAGCCCATCAGGAAGGGACGATTCTTGAAGGCGTGATCGTCCGTAGAATCAAAGGTGGAATGCTGGTGGATCTACTTGGGGGCTTGGAAGCATTTTTGCCTGGGTCACAGATTGATATGCGTCCCGTTCGAGATTTTGATTCCTATCTGGATCGCAGGATGGAATTCAAGATCGTCAAGATCAATGCTGAAAATGAAAATGTCGTTGTTTCCCACAAGGCCTTGATTGAGCGTGAACTTGCCTCACAGCGAGAGAGCATTCTATCGTCTATGGAGAAAGGGCAGGTTCTAGAAGGAATTGCGAAGAATATCACTGATTTCGGTGTCTTTGTTGATTTGGGTGGTGTAGATGGGTTACTTCATATTACCGACCTTTCATGGGGGCGTGTCTCTCATCCTACTGAAATCATTGAGCTGGATCAGGAACTCAAGGTCGTTGTGCTTGAATATGACAAGGAGCGTCACAGGATTTCATTGGGTCTCAAGCAGCTGCAGCCCCATCCATGGGATAACATTGACGAGCGCTACAAGCCGGGCGATGTCGTTGAAGGAAAAGTGGTTTCCATTACGGACTATGGTGCATTCCTTGAACTGGAGCTGGGCATTGAGGGTCTTGTTCATGTGTCGGAAATGAGTTGGACGGGGCATATTCGCCATCCTTCTCAGCGTGTATCCTTAGGGCAGGTGACGAAGGTCTCTGTGTTGAGTATTGATCACGACATGAAGAAAATTTCTCTGGGGATGAAGCAGTTTGAGGTCAATCCTTGGGAAGGAATTGCACTGCGTTACCCCCCTGGTACAGTACTTCGTGGTCAGGTTCGAAACATGACTCATTTTGGTGTATTCATTGAGATTGAGCCTGGGATTGATGGCTTGGTGCATGTATCTGATTTATCATGGACCAAAACGATTCGTCATCCAAGTGAACTTGTCAAAAAGAGGCAGGAAATATCTGTGGTTGTTCTTGATGTGGATGAGAAGCGTCAGCGTATCGCCTTGGGACACAAACAAATTGAGACCAATCCATGGACGAATCTGGCATCGGTCTACGAGAAAGGATCGGATCATCAGGCAAAAGTGATTCGAATTGACAGGAGTGGATTAACGGTAGAGTTACCACTTGAAGTGGAAGCATTTGTACCAGGCAGTGAGCTCAAGAAGAAATACGAAAGTGGTTTCCCTCCTTATCAGGAGGGAGAAACCCTTGATCTACGGGTGATTCGTCTTGATGTCAATCAGAAAGAGATCGTCATGAGTGAGACTGCACAAGAGAGGCAGGCACAAGCCAAAGAGCGTCGTAAGAAGCAGGATGCTAAGCGGGCTGAACGTCGTGCCGAAGAGAAGGCAATGCGACACCATAAAGATCGTGAAAAAGTTGCCAGCGGTCCGACCACTATTGGGGAGCTGAGTGGACTTGAGTCCATCAAGGAGAAGCTTGAAAAAGAAGAGAAGCAGGATGCCAAGGCAAAGGGTTCTGGCTCTAAGGGTAAGCGAAAAAAGTCTAAGTCTGATGCGAAGAAATCTGAAGCATCTGAGGACTCCGCACCTGCAGAACCTATCAAAGAGAAAGGTTCCGAGGTCACATCTGATGCATCTGATGAAAGTTCAGCAACGGATATAACCCCTGAGGATATAGAAGTGCAAGAGGGGACATCCGATGAAAAGCAGAGTAAAGAGGATTCGACATCTGAGTCCGAAGAAGTGCAAGAGGAGACATCTGATGAGAAGCAGAGTGAAGAAGACGTGACATCCAAAGTGGATCCCCCAGATACTGATGTAGATGCGGCTCCAGTTGATTCAGATGTTCTGGAAGAAAAAAATTCTCCTGATGAAACCTCAGAAGAATCGGAAAAAAAGTAAGATATGCACCAGCTTTTGATTTCTATTCACGAAGGATCATAGCAGGAATTGTGTATTCATACTCAAGTAGATACTTGGTTAATCTGCTTTGCTCATAGGATTTATTTTTTCAGTTTGACTTAGATCTGGATAGGATTTTTCTCTTTTTATCAGGTCATTCAACTGGTGGTACCTGACATAACAGTGATGTTATGCTCTCCGAATCTTAAAAAAATTAATGTAGGGGGAGGCTTTTGCAAAACCTCAGGATCAACTCCCAAAAACACAGAAGTTTTGCAAACGCCTCGACATTGTGGACATTTTGAACATAAGCGTAAGCAAGATCAATTGTACATCTGAAAGGTTGCTGCGTCTGATTTTAGGGTTTGAGGATAGGCACTGGATCTGGGGTTGTTATGTTCCAAGTACATAAATATTCGGAAAATACTATAAAAGATGAAATGTCTCAAAGATGAAATCCTGAGATTATTAATCTGGACATGACCAATCATGTTAAACAGATGGGAATCAGATGGTGCTTCAATGCGTTTCATGCTCAACAGTCATTGCAAGATTTAAGGGTCATGCAATATAGGTGATCCTTAAGTATTGATTTCATAGAATTAACGATTTCTCTCATGAATAATCATGCAATTCTCAGTTCACTGGGAATTACTAATAATGCGATTGGACTCTTCGTTGGATCTGCAGAGCAATCTGGTTGTGGGCCGAAGATGGAGGTATACAGTCCAATTGACGGGCACTTGATTCATTGCGTTGGTTCATCTGACTTATCAGATGTTCAAAATGGATGTGAGTCGGCCCATAGTGCTTTTTTGAGGTGGAGAGAAGTTCCAGCACCCCGTCGCGGAGAGTTAGTACGACAGTTTGGTCAGATATTGCGTGAGAACAAGGAGAACCTAGCAGCACTGGTTACCCTGGAAGCTGGGAAAATTACTTCAGAGGCCGAAGGAGAGGTGCAGGAGATGATTGATGTCTGCGATTTTGCTACCGGATTGAGTCGTCAACTTTATGGACTTACTATCCAAAGTGAACGCCCCCAACATAGACTGATGGAGCAGTGGCATCCCCTAGGTGCTATAGGAGTCATTTCAGCCTTCAACTTTCCTGTGGCTGTATGGTCATGGAATGCTGCGTTAGCCCTTGTATGTGGAGATCCAGTGGTGTGGAAACCCTCCGAAAAGACACCCCTAACGGCGTTAGCATGTCACCAACTTCTCATGAAAGTAGTACGAGATTTTGACGATGCCCCCGATGCTTTAAGTGTTGTCGTCCTTGGTGGGCGAGAAGTTGGTGAGGCGCTGGTTGACGCTCCGCAATTGCCCCTTATCTCCGCTACGGGCTCCATTCGGATGGGACGGGCTGTCGGGCAACGAGTTGCGGCACGGTTAGGAAAGTCATTACTGGAACTGGGTGGAAATAATGCTCTCATTGTAACACCAACAGCAGACCTGGATCTTGCAGTCAAGGCCATCACCTTTGCTGCTGTGGGGACTGCCGGGCAGCGATGTACCACACTTAGGAGGCTGATTGTTCACCAGAGCATCAAACAGCGTTTAATGACGAAACTGATCCATGCATGGTCATCCATCACGATTGGTGATCCCCGCGAAGATGGAGTTCTTGTAGGCCCACTGATTGATCAGGATGCAGCCATCTCCATGGATACTGCATTATCGCTTGCCCAACGTCAAGGCGGACATATCCATGGTGGAGGTCGAGTGAACAGTGGTGTTCCAACTGGAGGTGCATATGTAAAGCCAGCTTTGGTTGAGATTTCTCACGATGCTCCCATTGTTCAAACGGAGACATTTGCTCCGATTTGTTATGTCCATGAATATGAGCATTTTACAGATGCCATCCAGATTCAAAATGGAGTTCCACAAGGTCTATCCAGTGCCATCTTCACTGGAACTGTTCAGGAAGCCGAAATCTTCTGTGGACCCGCTGGAAGTGATTGTGGAATTGCAAATGTGAATATCGGCACCAGTGGAGCTGAAATAGGGGGAGCATTCGGAGGTGAAAAAGAAACGGGCGGAGGACGCGAAAGTGGATCGGATTCGTGGAAAAATTATATGCGTCGAGCCACCAATACCGTCAATTATGGCAATGACTTACCACTGGCACAGGGTGTAGAGTTTGTTTAGTCATGCCCGTTCTACCCCAACATATCCAGTCCATTCCTCCCAGCGGCATCCGACGATTCTTTGATATCGCTGCTACAATGGACGATGTCATATCTCTTGGCATAGGAGAGCCAGATTTTGTGACACCCCGTCCAGTCATTGATGCTGCTGTACAGTCCCTTGCAGCTGGAAAAACAGGGTACACCTCCAACGCAGGCCTATTGGAATTACGTGAGTCCATTGCTGATCATTTATTTCAACTGTATGGATACGAAGTCAATGCAGATCAGGTGTTGATTACCGTTGGTGCAAGTGAGGCCATGGAATTAACCATGTTAGCACTACTTAATCCAGGTGATGAAGTGCTCATCCCAGAGCCATGCTTTGTGTCCTACGGCCCTGTTGCTCAGTTTGCACATGGAAAAGTCGTTTATGTACCCACCAGTGTGGAAAACAACTTTGAGGTGACAGCGGAGGATATTGCTACCAGAGTCACATCAAAGACTCGGATGATCTTCATGGGTTACCCAAGTAATCCTACGGGTGCGGTGCTGAGTCATCAAACCCTTGAAGACATTGCACAGATTGCTGAGGAGCATGATCTCATTTTGGTTTCGGATGAAATTTATGATCAACTGATTTACGGAGCGGTGAAGGACAAAGGACATCCAAGTGCATGGTCAGTGGACTCTTTGCGTGAGCGAAGTATCATCCTTGGAGGTTTTTCCAAGGCCTATGCAATGACTGGATGGCGATTAGGTTACGCTATTGCACCTGCTCCCATCTACGAGGGCCTATATAAAGTGCATCAATATATGGTCATGAGTGCTCCAACGATGGCACAGTATGGAGCTATCGCTGCCATGAAGAATTGCGGGATTGATGTTGAAAATATGCGTCAAGCCTATGATCGCCGTCGTCGTCTATTGGTCGATAGTCTTAGATCTGCTGGTCTTCCAACGTTTGAACCAGAAGGGGCGTTCTACTGCTTTCCAGATATCCGATCAACTGGATTAAGTTCTGACGAATTTGCAGAAAGATTGATCAAGGAGAAGTCCGTGGCGGTAGTTCCAGGGGATGCTTTTGGTCCAAGTGGGACAGGCTTTGTTCGGTGCTCCTATGCAACTTCGGATGAAAAGGTAGCAGAAGCGGGCCGGCGTATTGGTCAGTTTGTACAAAACATAAAAGATACATGATGATCTTTCTACAGTTTAGGGTATGGGTTGGATTTGCGATGTCCATGCTTTTTCATTTTATTTTCGGGTGGGCATGGAGTATTGTGGGAGGAGTGACTGTAGGCTTGATTCAAATCAAGCATGCATGGTTAGCTGGCGGGATTGGAACTGGATTGAGCTGGACTTCTTTTGTCATACACGCTTTCATTGTTGCACCAGATCCAACCCAGCGGTTAATGACGATTATGGGTGGCCTGTTTGGTGGAATTCCCGATGTACTGATTCCTCTGATTACGGTTTTCGTTGGTGTATTGTTAGGGGCAGCTGGCGGTGCCTTGGGTGCAGCTCTTCATCCGTTGATCACATTGATCTTTCAAAGGAGTAAAGCCTAAAAGATTAGAACACTGTTCTTGATGATCATTGATGGTAGTGAATCATTGAACCATCTACCTCCAAACCAAATAACCTTTGGATTATCTTGATTGCATACGCAACCTCAAAAAGTTCATATTTTTGTTGATGGACACCAGCGTTTGAAACTTTCTTTTCAAGTGAGGTTCAGAGCTCGCAAAGACCAGAGATTTGTAATTCTCTGAATTAGATTGTTGTATTGCTACGTTTGTGGGAGATAAACTGCTAATGATAATTGATTTCGCCATTTTAAATGATTTATCTTTCCTTTAGTTCTGGAATGTATTAATTTATCTGATTTTGGTTGATCAAAAAATCTTCCAAAATTGGTTCTACCACGATTTGTATCGAATTCTGTTGTAGAATAATGTGGATTGATTATTCAAAATGAATTTATAAGTTGCACTCAACATATCCCATGACCGGCTCATATCAAGAGCTTAATCATTGAGTGTATTTCTGATCAAATGATGGTACGATTGTGCGACACAATGATGGGATGATCGTACAAGGGGACTTAAATCAAATTCACAATCTGATATATACATTCATGCTTTCCAAACCAGAAATTGAACTCTTACTCAAGCGTGCATATGCGCTTGGAGGCTATCTTTGACATTGATCATCGATCTCAACTGATTGAGACCCTCAGTCAAAAACGACTGGAGCCTGATTATTGGGACAACGCCGAATCTGCTCAGGCTAATGAAAAAGCCATTGCCTCAGAGAAGCAATGGATAGATGCTTTTGAACAAGTCAAAGGCTATGCCGAAGATATATCGGTGCTTCTTGAACTTGCAGAAGAAGAATCCGAAGATCTTGATGATGATATTATAGAAAGTTGCAACCAACTTCAATCATCCATCGAATCGTTGGAGCTGCGTAACATGCTTTCTGGTAGCGATGACAAGCGGAATGCGATTCTGACAATCAATCCAGGTGCAGGAGGGACGGAAAGTCAGGACTGGGCCGAAATGCTTCTACGAATGTATTCGCGCTACGCCGAGCGGCAGGGGTTTAAGGTTTTACTTCTTGGACATCAATCTGGTGAGGTAGCTGGCATCAAAAGTGCGTCATTAAGCATTCAGGGAGAGTTTGCCTACGGATACCTTAAAGCGGAATCTGGAGTTCATCGATTGGTAAGAATCTCTCCCTTTGATTCAAACTCCCGTCGACACACCTCGTTTGCCAGCGTCTTTGTGTACCCAGAAATTGATGACACCATCGAAATTGACTTACGCTCCACGGATATTGAACTCCAAACCTTTCGTTCAGGAGGCAAGGGAGGACAGAATGTAAATAAACTGGATACAGGCGTGCGCTTGATATGGAAGGGCACTCTATCCAATGGGGAAGATGTGCGGGTGGCTGCTGAATGTACCGAAGAGCGGAGCCAGTTGCAGAACCGAGAACGTGCAATGACCATGCTCAAGAGTCGAGTCTATCGTTTGGAATTGGCCATTCAGGAAGAGGAAAAAAACAAGCGTGAAGCCCAAAAGAAACGCATTGACTTTGGTAGCCAGATCCGGTCGTATGTGTTTCAGCCCTATACGATGGTCAATGATCATCGTACAGAACTCAAAATTCCAGGTGTCCAGTCGGTGATGGATGGCGATCTTCACACGTTCATCAAAGCGTTCCTCATGCAATAAGCAGATGGCCAATCGATACCAGTACGACTATCTCGTCTTAGGGAGTGGAATTGCCGGTTTATGGTTTTCTCTGGGAGTTGCTGACCATGCACGCGTTGCAATCATCACCAAAAAAGAAGCCGCTGAGTCCAATACCAACTATGCTCAAGGAGGGATTGCTGGTGTCTGGGATAAAAACGATTCGGTGGATAGTCATATTCAGGATACCCTTATTGCCGGGGCGGGACTCTGTGATGAGTCCACCGTCAGAGATGTCGTTATCGAAGGGCCCCGAGAAATTCAGGCACTCATTGAACTGGGAGCTTCATTCACCAAAAGTGCGGGGAAACTGCATCTGGGCATGGAAGCTGGGCATGCACATCCAAGAATCCTTCATGCCAAAGATGCCACTGGACGAGAGGTTGAGCGAGTTCTTCTGGATAAAGTATTGAACCATCCCAACATTACTGTTTATGACTACCACTACACGGTGGACCTCATAACCGATCATCATCTTGGACAGTATGTCACACGATTGCGGACGGATGTCAATTGCTATGGTGCCTATGTATTGGATGAACAGAGCGAAATCGTCCACACTTTTTTATCCAAAGTGACGGTTCTGGCAACGGGTGGTTCATGTGCAGTGTATCAGCATACCACCAATCCATCCATTGCCACTGGCGATGGGGTAGCCATGGCCTATCGTGCAAAAGCACGGGTGGCCAATATGGAGTTTGTTCAGTTCCATCCAACCGCACTGTATCAGGGTAATCTTCACCAGGGGCGTGCCTTCCTGATCTCGGAAGCAGTGCGTGGTTATGGTGGAATTCTTCTCAACAAAGGCGGGGAAGCATTCATGAAACAGTACGATTCTCGGGCAGAATTAGCTCCACGCGATATTGTTGCTCGTGCCATTGATGATCAGCTCAAGCACAGAGGAGAAGATCATGTGTATCTAGATGTCTCTCATCTGTCAGCTTCAAAGACGGAGGAAGCATTTCCCTATATCGTCAGGACATGCCGTCAAATGGGAGTTGATCCAATAAAGGAACCCATTCCCGTTGTGCCGGCAGCCCACTATCAATGCGGTGGAGTACAGACGGATTCCAGAGCACAAACCAGCATCATGGGACTTCTTGCCATTGGTGAGGTGGCCTACACTGGATTGCATGGTGCGAACCGTTTGGCCAGCAACTCGCTATTGGAAGCCTTGGTCTTTAGTCGTCGAGCCATTCAGATTGCCCCCCACCTTGCTGTTGATCGTACATTTCAGAAATCAGTACCCGACTGGGATTCATCGGGGACCCAGCGACCCCGTGAATGGGTTCTGATCTCTCATAATCGTGAGGAATTGCAGAGAACGATGTGGAACTATGTGGGGATCGTGCGTTCCGATCTCAGATTGGCCCGTGCCCTCAGGCGAACCCAGCTCGTTTTTGATGAAGTAGAGGAATTCTACCATCGCACGCGGATTTCCAGTCAACTCTGCGAATTGAGAAATCTGATTGCCGTCTCCTATCTGATCATTCGGAGTGCCCAAATGCGAAGAGAAAGTCGGGGTTTGCACTATACTCTTGATTACCCTGAGAAACGGTCAAGAGAATGTCGGCCTAGTATTGTATGATTGGAACTATCCACATTGGTTACTGTTAAAAGATTTGTGTAGCTCATTCGGTGTGATGTGCAGAGTCACATGCTGGGGCTACTCGACGGCAGAGAGGAACTCATCGGTGAGTCCTTTTTTGTTTGATTAAATCTGATCTGCGCCCGTCACGCATGTCGAGATGGGCGTTTTTTAACGTATTGCATGATGGATAAGGCTGGACTTGAGGAGCGAGCTCGCTCCTTGATAGAAGATCTACTTCACACAACTCCTGTGTTTTTGGTTGACTTCTCGGTTCGCGGTAGCCGCGGCTCCCATGCCGTGGATGTCTTTGTTGAAAGTGATGATTCACTCGGGGTTGATCGTCTTGCTCAGCTTAGCAGAGAGATAGGTTTTGTGATGGACACCCAGGATGTAATGCCTGGTCCCTACACCCTGAATGTATCCAGCCCAGGAGCCGACCGCTCCCTTCAGATTCCCCGTCAATATCGAAAACATCTTGGAAGAGATCTGCGGGTTCACTATCGTAAAGACGATCAGTCCATGACGGAAATTTGCGGTAGACTCCTTGACGCTGATGATTCAGCCATCCAAATTCAACGCCAGACAGGAAAGATCAACATTAAGTTTGAAGATATCCTCTGGGCAAAAGTGCAATTGCCTTGGTAAGAACTAGAATTTTTCTCAATGAACAATAGTGAACTTGTTTCCTCATTTGCGGAGATCGCCCGTGAGAAAGGGATTGACCGGGACTCTCTCCAGCTCATCATGGAAGATGTCATGCGGGAGATGATTCGTACCCGGTTTGGCTCCGACGAGGCGTTTGAAATCATTTTCAATCCAGATCATGGAGATATGCAGATCCTGCATATCCGTGAAGTTGTTGAGGATTATGATCTCTCTGATCCTGTTACTCAGATTGAACTCAGAGATGCCATCATGATTGAGGAAGATTATGAGGTAGATGATGAGGTGGCTGAAGAAATTTCTGTAGTTGAATTCGGAAGGAGAGCGGTTCAGCGGGGGCGGTTTACGCTCCGCAATCGGATCCGAGACCATGAAAAGGAAAACATCTACCTAGAATATCTAGACCTTGTGGGTGAGCTCGTCGTTGGTGAAATCTACCAGATTCGACGGCACGAGATTCTGGTGATCCATAATCGTGTGGAATTGATTATGCCCCGTGAAGAGCATATTCCCCGCGATCGCTACAGAAAAGGAGATATGCTGCGTGCGGTTGTCAAGGAGGTACGCCGAGATGCTGGAAGCAATCCCCAAGTGATTATCAGCCGCAGTGCACCCCAGTTGATGGAGCGTTTATTTGAGTTAGAGGTCCCTGAGATTGATGAGGGAATTGTCGAGATCCGAGCGGTTGAACGTGAGCCAGGAGACCGTGCAAAGGTAGCTGTGATCAGCCATGATGAACGCATTGACCCTGTGGGTGCTTGCGTAGGACTGAAAGGAAATCGTATCCATGCCGTTGTACGTGAACTCAGCAATGAGAACATTGATGTAATGGAATGGACAGATGATCAATTCCTCCTGATCAAGCGTGCACTTTCGCCTGCCAATCCAATTTCCGTCACGATCAACGATTCTGTTGCTCCCCCCAAGGCAAAGGTCATTGTCAAACCGGATGAAGTCAGTCAGGCGATTGGCAAAAATGGAATCAATATTCGTCTGGCATCCCGTATGACGGGTGTTGAACTGGATATCTTCAGGGAGATCCCCGCTGACGAAGAGGATGTGGAAATTGGAGAATTTGGGGACGAATTCAGCAAGGAAATCATTGATAAGCTTCGTGAAATTGGCTGTGATTCTGCCAAGGCTGTGATGCAGCTCTCCATTGACGAGCTGATTCGTCGCAGTGGTTTGGAAACCGAGGATGCCACCCGAATTATGGATTCCATCAAGTCTGAATTTGAAGAGGAAGAAGAGGATGAGTTAGAAGAGGAGTTGGGGATTTAATCCATTCAGTCCTATTAACCGAGAGAACTACCCTGTATGTCTTTGACTCCCAAAGTACGTAAATTCAAGAAGGTGCCGCTGTGGAAAATCTCCAAGGATCTCAATTTGCAAACCGATACGATTGTCAGTCACTTGACCGATCGAGGGTATGAAGGGGCATTGAGAGGAGAGGGGGTACGGGCAGCCATTACGGATGAAGAGGCATATCTTGATGTGTTAGAGCATTTTTCGGAAGACCGAGAGGTTCGTGCACGCGTCCAGGAACTGCGATCCTTCAAAGACGCTCAAAAAGCAGAACTTGATCAGGAACCAGAGGAAATAGAGGTTGAAGCTGAGCCGGAAGAGGTGTCTCCTGATCCCGAGCCCCCTGAAGAGACTATTGCTGATGAAAAAGATGTCGCAGAACCTGAAGACGCTCCTGCAGAGGATTCAGAGGGAACTGTTGATGATGAACCTGAAGATGCTGTTTCAACGGAGGAGGTTACGGATGCCGAAGTCATAGAGGAATCTGTTTCTGAGCCATCATCTGAGGAACAAGAAGTTCAGATCACAGAAGATCAAACGGAAGCCGAGCCACCCAAAGAGGATGAAGTCACATCGGTGGAAGTAGAACCATTAGAGCAGACAGATGCTCAGGTTGAAGTCATACCAGAAGAACCAGACGTTTCTACCAACGATGTGGAAGGTGTAGAAGCCATTACAGATTCTTCTGTTGAAGAGGTGATAGCCCCCGATGAAGGAGAGGTTGTAACAGAGCAGGAAGAAACGCCCGAAGAGATCATTTCGGCTGATCGATACCAGCTGCAGGGTACCAAAATCATTGGCAAGATTGATCTCAAGACCGTTGATCCCGATGGGCAGGCGACGGGTCGTCGTAAAAAGAAGCGAAAGCGTAAACGAAAGAAAGTACCTGCAGATGCACAGAAGCCTGCAACGCAGGCCAAAGAGACTGCCAGTACTGCTGACAAGGATGCATCCAAGAAGTCGAAACGCAAGAAAAAGACCAAAGTCGATTCCGAAGCGGTTGGTCAATCCGTACAGGATACCCTCCGTACTTTGGATCAGGGCAGTGCCAGGGTCCGCCAGCGAAGACGTCGTGCACGCCGTCAGCAGCGAGCAGAAGAACGACTCAGCATTCAGGTGGAACAGGAAGAGAAAAACCGTCAGATCCGCGTGACGGAGTTTGTTTCTACCGGTGAACTCGCGGATCTCATGGGTGTCCAGGTGACGGAGATCATCAGTATGCTGTTAAGTTCGGGGATGATGGTGTCCATCAATCAGCGACTTGATGCAGATACCATTGCATATGTGGCAGATGAGTTTAACTTTACCATTGAGTTTATTACCGAGTTTGGATCCGAGGATATCCAGGAGGTTGAAGATCCCCCTGAGGATTTAAGTCCACGAGCACCTGTGGTGACGGTCATGGGGCATGTGGACCACGGTAAGACTTCATTGCTTGATTATGTTCGTAACTCAAGTGTTGCGGCGGGAGAGTCCGGCGGGATTACCCAGCATATTGGTGCCTACAAAGTGACGCTTGACGATCAGCGAGTGGTTACTTTCTTGGATACTCCTGGACACGAGGCCTTTACAGCGATGCGTGCACGTGGTGCCAAGGTAACTGATGTTGTGATCCTTGTAGTTGCGGCCAATGATTCGGTCATGCCCCAGACCATTGAGGCCATCAATCATTCCAAAGCTGCCGGAGTTGCCTTGATTATTGCTATCAATAAAATTGATTTGGAGCAGGCAGATGTGCAGCGAGTCATGAAAGAGCTTTCGGATCATGGTGTTCTGGTTGAGCAATATGGAGGGAAAGTGCAGTGTGCATTTGTCTCCGCGAAGACGGGTGAGGGAATTGATGATCTTTTAGAGAAAGTGCTTCTTGAAGCAGATCTCATGGAGTTGAAGGGAAATCCGAAACGCCATGCACAGGGGATTGTGATTGAAAGTCGTCTGGACCGCGGCCGGGGTAATGTTGCTACGGTTCTTGTACAAAACGGGACGCTCAATGTCGGTGATCCTTTTGTTGCTGGCATTTATGGGGGGCGTGTTCGGGCGATGTTTGATGAGCGTGATCTTCAGATTAAATCCGTAGGTCCAAGTGAGCCTGCTCTGGTTCTTGGTCTTTCTGGCCAGCCAATGGTGGGCGATCAGCTTGCCGGGATGGAAGAAGAGTCCCAGGCTCGCGATGTGGCTCAACGCCGCCAGCAGATTTGGCGTGAGCAGAAAATGCGGCAGTACAAGCATGTGCGGCTGGAAGATATTGGTCGCAGGATGGCATTGGGTGACTTCAATGAACTGAATCTGATTATCAAGGCCGATGTAGGTGGATCTGTTGAAGCCATCAGCGATTCCCTCCTCAAGATTTCTACGGATGAAGTTGCTGTGAATATCATTCATGCTGGGGTAGGGGCGATTACCGAAAGTGATGTAATGCTGGCATCTGCATCAGATGCCGTGATCATTGGATTTCAGGTACGTCCAACATCTGGGGCACGAGCTACATCGGAGCGAGAAGAAATAGACATTCGCACCTATTCCATTATTTACGATGCGATTGAGGATGTGCGGGATGCACTGGAAGGGCTCTTGACTCCTGAAGAATCTGAAAAAATCACGGGTGTAGCCGAAGTACGTGAAGTCTTTAAGGTTCCCAAAATTGGTGCGGTTGGTGGTTGCTATATTTCTGAAGGCCGCATTCGTCGTTCGGATACCGTTCATGTATTGAGAGAGGGCATTGTCATCTACAAGGGGCGACTTGCTTCCCTTCGGCGATTCAAGGAGGATGTTCGGGAGGTCATGACCGGTTATGAGTGTGGAATAGGAGTAGAGAATTACAATGATATCAAAGTAGGTGATCAGATAGAAGCCTTTGAGATGGTTCAAACCAAGCGCAAGCTTGAGGTTTAATTGCTGGGATGAGTGTGCGAACTCAACGTGTTGCAAAGATGATACACCGCGAGATATCTGAAATTCTTGCACGCCAGTTTTCAGATTCATCCATGATCACTGTCACAGGGGTTCGCATTACAAGAGATCTCTCCATTGTTGATGTAGATCTAAGCATCATGGTTGAAGCTTCCCACGAACGTCGTAAGGTCTTTGATTCGGTGGATGGTCAAGTCGTTACGATCCGAAAATTATTGGCTCAGAGAGTTCGTCATCAGATGCGTGCAGTGCCAACCATTCGGTTTTCACTGGACGAATCACAGGAACACATTCAGAAAATGGACGCATTGTTTGAAAAAATCAACGGAGCTATTTCGTAGAGTATAATTCTTCTTCTTATTTCTTATACTCAAGAGATACGATCAGTTTGTTGGCAGTGATACCACAGTCAGTGATTTTTTTGTTCTGTTATTTTGTGCTCTAACCTCTTGAGGATCTCACCACCGAGTCAAGATTGTTTCCGTGCTAGAAATGCCAGTTTAGGGCTTCCTTCAATTAGATCCTACGGGTATTTCTAACACCATCCGTCAGTTGTAGGCGTGATAGCATAGCACTGATTTATTGATATCCGTCTATTCATGTGATGAAGTGAAGCGATCGTCTATCGGATACATCGGTTGAAAATCACACGCTACGGTGGGTAATTTTTTCAAGCACCCGTGTGCATGTACATATGTTTGGATCTTAGTTATACCTAGTCGACAATAAATCTTTGGCTGTAAGCGGGATGGAAGGTAGCCCTCCTCAATGCTGTTTAGGAGAGGGTTGTAAACCATTCAAAACCGCGATATTAGAGATGTCGTGGGAAGCATGTTGGTAACAGGTATGGTAAGAAACGATCAGTGTGAATCGTAGAGTCAAATCTAAAGGAATCATTGATGATGGTCGAAAAAGATCTATAGGAGTGTCAAAACCAAGGTGGGAAAGTTATCTTGGGACAACGTTGGCGGATACTTGTTTACTGGCCAAATGATTTCTGGCATCAAGAGGACGAGAATGTGATTGTGCCCTGATATGGAAGGTGGGAATCTGTCGGGATACTATAGAGGGAGTCTGTAAGCGGTCTACGCCCGTAAGACATGGAGTATCAATTATCCCACAAGGGCGAGCCGAATTGGAGTGCAGAAGCACCTGTGATGGGAATAGAGTAAGGATATGACCGATAACGTTGAAATGAAACACCCTACACGAAAGGGGAGGAGGCAGTTATGTAGACAGGAAGTCGGAAGAATGTTTGCATAGGAAGAGTCGGATGAAATGAGAGAATCTATACAGTTATACGAGAACCGTGGTGATATTCCATCGGGTATTGACACTCAGATCTATTTGAGGTAAGCCAAAATGTGCATAAACGATATCGATCATGGATGCGGGTTATCATAGATTTTCAAAAAATTACAGTATAGAATGACATTTGAATTACCCAGTGATCAATTTAAATCATTGCTCTCTGGCTACTTATACCAAGGTTTTTACTCAAATGATAAGGGATTTAAGCAGATCTATAGGTGGTACCCTTTTGAATCAAACCATTCTGTCTCAATCAAAAATCATTTTTGTGAACAAATTCTTTTTTGCATCATACACCAAGTTGCAATCGTTTTTTTCTATCACCTTTTTGTATCTAATCTGACTTTAACCATACTGTAAGATCTGGCGTATGTACATGAATAGTATTCATCAACTACGTATTGTACAGAATAGGTCTATTTATTTCTGGGTCCTCCAGAAACTTCAACGATGTAGTGTACTCACCCTCCTAATTATGTTAGCAGGGCTCTTCTATTCAATGGATTCCTACGCTCAGACCGTGGATATTAGTAAACGTTCACCTGAAATTCGCTATGCCATCGGATTGAAAGTACAAATAATTGATCATAAGAGTGTTCCCGTAGATTCTTTAGCGAAAGTTAAAATAATTAATCTATCAAGAACTCATAATTTTTCTACTGCCCCTTTAGTGCTAAAGGAAGGCGACTTTGATGACCTCACAGGCTTAGAAGTCTTAAATTTACAGGGGCGGAAAATTAAGAATTTACCAGATGGACTCTTTGATGACCTCACCAGTTTGAAAGAATTGAATTTGGAATCCAATAGTTTGTCAAGTCTGCAAAAAGGACTCTTCGGCGAACTTTCCAAAATAAAAAAATTGCACTTGGGTGACAACGCATTAACGGTGGTACCCGAGGGGCTCTTCAAGGGTCTTTCCATGTTGGAACTTTTAGATTTATCTGATAACACACTTGAGAGCTTACCTGAGAATCTTTTTGATGGACTTTCTAATCTTTTAGATTTATATTTAAATGGAAACAAATTCACGGATCTGCCATTAGACTTGTTTGATGGTCTTTCCAAGTTGAAGATCTTAAACTTAGAGAAAAATTCTTTGACGAGTTTACAGATAGATCTCTTTGACGGTTTATCCGTATTGAGCCAGTTGATATTAACAAATAATAAATTGACGAGTGTCGATGAGGATCTTTTCGATGATCTGAAAGCTCTGAATGTTTTGGAATTAAATGACAACGAACTGTCAAGTATACCTGAGAATCTTTTCGATGAGATAAAATCTCTGAATTATTTGAACTTAGGTGACAACGAGCTTTCGAGTGTACCTGAGGATCTTCTTGATACTCTCACAGAACTTCTTGGATTAAATTTAGAGAATAATGATTTGACCGAACTTCCAAAGGGACTTTTTGATTTTAAGAATAGTGATCCAATACTTAGGGTGTATCTTCATGGTAACCCTAAAATTAAATGTCTTCCGCAAGTCATTCTGGACAACCGCTATCTTAAAATTGAACCACGTTTCGCCTCCTGTGGAATCATCATAGTCTTAAAACCATCAGAAATCAGTGAAAAAGATGGAGAGAGTACAGTTTCGGCTACTACTCAATTTCCAGATTCTGTTTTAGAGACAACTCTGGAGATTTCAGTGTCTCCAGAGTCGCAGGAAGCAAAAGACGCTGACTATATCTTGAGTGAGAATATTACTTTAACCATAGGTGTTGGGAAAACCACTAGCACTGGTTCGGTTACGATTACGGCAGTAGACAATCATGTTTATGAGGGCGATAAAAAGTTTACGGTTTCGGGTAATGTTGTAATGGGCAGTAAAAGCAACCCAAAAGATGCCATATTGATAATTAAAGATGACGAGGAGGAACCGATAGTCACTTTGGAACTATCTAAAAATCCTATCAGCGAAAATGATGAAACCACAACCATTACTGCAACCTTAGACCAAGCCTCCACCCAAGTGACGACGGTAACCATTTCGGCAGATCCTATATCCCCTGCATCAACATCCGACTTTACATTAAGTACGAACACCATCTTAACGATCCCTGTGGGGCAAACCAGTAGTAATGGCTTAGTTACGATCACTGCTTTAGATAATGAAACATACGGACCAGAAAGAAAAGAGATTACAGTTTCAGGTACTACTAATTCATCAAATGTTGATGATCCAGATGATGTCACCCTTACAATTTTAGATGATGATGCTCCGCCGCGAGGCATCTTAACGTTGACTTTATCTCCTACTAGTATTGACGAAGACAGAGGATCAACGACGATTACAGCCACACTGAACCCAGTATCTAGTGATGTGACGACGGTGACCATTTCTGCATTTCCAGAATCTCCTGCAACTGGCGATGACTACAGATTAAGCACAAATACGACCTTAACGATCCCTGCGGGGCAAACCAGTAGTACGGGTTTGGTTACGATCACTGCAATAGATAATGAAACATACGGTCCAGAAAGAAAAGAGATTACAGTTTCAGGTACTACTAATTCATCAAATGTTGATGATCCAGATGATGTCACCCTTACAATTTTAGATGATGATGCTCCGCCGCGAGGCATCTTAACGTTGACTTTATCTCCTACTAGTATTGACGAAGACAGAGGATCAACGACGATTACAGCCACACTGAACCCAGTATCTAGTGATGTGACGACGGTGACCATTTCTGCATTTCCAGTATCTCCCGCAACCAGCGGTGACTTTACATTAAGCAGTAACGTTACCTTAACGATCCCTGTGGGGCAAACCAGTAGTCAGGGCACCGTCACGATCACTGCTCTAGATAATGAAATTGATGGACCAGAAAGAAAAGAGATTACAGTTTCAGGTACTACTAATTCATCAAATGTTGATGATCCAGATGATGTCACCCTTACAATTTTAGATGATGATGCTCCGCCGCGAGGCATCTTAGCGTTGACTTTATCTCCTACTAGTATTAACGAAGATGGAGGATTAACTTCGGTTACAGCCACACTGAACCCAGTATCTAGTAATGTGACGACGGTGATCATTTCTGCATTTCCAGAATCTTCTGCAACTGGTGATGACTACCGATTAAGCACAAACACCACCTTAACGATCCTTGCGGGGCAAACCAGTAGTAATGGTTTAGTTACGATCACTGCTTTAGATAATGAAACATACGGACCAGAAAGAAAAGAGATTACAGTTTCAGGTACTACTAATTCATCAAATGTTGATGATCCAGATGATGTCACCCTTACAATTTTAGATGATGATGCTCCGCCGCGAGGCATCTTAACGTTGACTTTATCTCCTACTAGTATTGACGAAGACAGAGGATCAACGACGATTACAGCCACACTGAACCCAGTATCTAGTGATGTGACGACGGTGACCATTTCTGCATTCCCAGAATCTCCTGCAACTGGCAATGACTACCGATTAAGGGCTCGTCCATAAATAACTTATACAAAACACTATAATTTAATTCATTTTATCTTTTCTGTTATTTTATTTTTTCTCATCAATGATT
>JAPOUL010000138.1 GCA_026708685.1 Bacteroidota bacterium | reverse complement strand
TGAGGTAGAGATTGAAGTCATTGATCTGCTAGGCCGTACGATGCTGAAACATGCTCTAGGACAGATTCCAAGTGGAATTATATCGGATTATGAAATTGATTCTGGGGGATGGGCACCAGGTGTCTATTACTATCGAATCATTACCACTACGGGAAGTGGTCCGACCATTCATGCAGGTAAGATGATGGTTGCCCGATAGAGGTCACCCATCCGTTCATGATGTATAAACTTGGGCACGGATCTAAACTGTAGTTTGGATCCGTGTTGTTCGTTTCTAGGTATCCTGCCGCCAATCGTTCACTGATAGAAATTGCTTTTAGAAGAGCGATTTTCAGCAGTGAATAACATCATAGGCATGTAGATATCGTATGAGAAAATGATCTGAAAGCCTAAGACTGAATAAGGCATATCGCTTGAAAATTTTCAGTCAATACAAACCATGTGCTTAAATATTCGTAATTTTATCATCATCTCAGTCTATCGTGTGGTTCGCGGTTGGTGTGAGCAATGGATGATCCGTCCTTTTCTTATGAGCAGGTGAAACAATTTTTTCTTTTCTGGGCCGTTATCATCCTCATCCAACATCACCGTTACTGTGCTCCAGCCCACCAGAGAGGTCCTTGTATATAAACACAGAGGTGACTATGAATTTCTATGATCACCTCATAATTTGACTTGATGACTGGTACGGTATTGGTACACATTGTTGTAGTCATCGCATTGGCGATCGGTGCTCAATGGTTGGCTTGGAGAGTTCGTGTCCCGTCCATTCTCCTGCTTCTGATTGTAGGATTTGTGGCGGGGCCCGTCATGCGGATCTTGCCGCCAGAACAGTTACAGGGCGAATGGGTCTTTGCATTTGTTTCTCTTGCAATTGGGATCATCCTGTTTGAAGGTGGTCTCAATCTTAGGCTGTCAGAACTACGAGGAGTCGGCAAAGCTGTCTTTAATCTTGTAACCATTGGGGTTGCTGTAACGGGAATTTTGGCAGCCATTGCAGCTCATTATGTACTTGAGATGCCATGGGAGATTGCGGTTGTCTTAGGATCCATCCTCACCGTGACTGGCCCCACAGTGGTACTGCCCTTAATCCGATATGTACGCCCCAGCGGCCGTGTGAATGCCATCGCTAAATGGGAAGGCATCACCATTGATCCAGTCGGTGCAATCGTTGCGGTATTGGTGCTTGAAGCGGTCATTGCGATGCATGAGTATGGTGTCAATGGAGGCACAGGTGGGGGCATGCTCACGACCATTCTACCGTCGCTTGATGCACTGTTGAAGACAGCTGCCGTCAGTATTGGAGCGAGCCTCCTGGGCGGATTCCTGATACTCTTTTTGTTGCGTCGTCACTTAGTCCCTGATTATCTGCAAAATTCATTTGCCCTTACGGTTGTGATTCTGGTGTATGCCGTTTCCAATCATTTGCATGAAGAATCAGGTCTATTTGCTGTGACGATTATGGGTGTATTTCTTGCCAATCAACCCTATGCAAATCTGCGAAACATCAACAAATTCAAAGAAGATCTTCAGTCCCTTCTGATAGGATGTCTCTTCATTCTTTTAAGTGCTCGGTTGAGTTTTGATGCTTTAACGTACTATGATACTCGTGCCTTTATCTTTCTTGGAATTTTAATTATTGTCATTCGCCCCATCGCTGTGGCCATCTCCAGTCTCCGTACAGGACTCAACTGGAAAGAGCAGGGATTCATTGCTTGGCTTGCTCCGCGAGGGATTGTGGCCGCTGCAGTTGCATCTCTGTTTTCCGTTCGGATTGAAGCAGTCTATGGATCTGATGTAGCAGGGCCGCTCGTGCCCATCGTTTACATGGTCATTATCGGGACAGTCACCGTCTATGGACTGACACTTCAACCAGTGGCTCGAGTGCTTGGAATGGCCGATTCAAATCCACAGGGAATTCTATTTTTGGGGGCTAAAACTTGGGTTCAACGCATTGCTAAAGCCATCCAAGATCAGGGAATTCCAGTGCAGCTGATTGATACGAACGAGGCAAATATTGAACAGGCACAGGGACGCGATCTGCCCGCCGTCTCAGCGAATGCTCTTGAAGAACAAGCCCTTGATGAATTGGATCTCAGCGGGATTAATCGATTCATGGCACTCACCTCTAACGATGACACGAATTCGCTCGCCGCCATGCGTTTCAAGGAGGTCTTTGGTAGTGGAGAAGTGTTTCAGACCGAAGCATCTCCTACTCGTCCCGAAATGTCATTGGTTCGCATTCCTGAACACATGCGAGGGCGCCCCTTATTTGGCGGAATTCATACGGTCTATGATCTTGAACACCGCTTTGAGGCAGGAGGAGACATTCGGACATTTGGGATCACCGAGCCTGGCTCTTATGAAGCATTACAGGCAAAGTATGGAAATGATCTCATTCTCATGTTCATCATTCGTGGATCTAACCTTCTGATTCATGCCGAGGAAAATAACCTGAATCCCCAGCTGAGAGATACTGTCATTGTGATGCTTCCTCCACTAGGTTTGGATGAAAATATCAAGGATACCACCATCTTTCGTGACCTCATCGATCGGGCCCTCATTATTAATTATATCATTGAAATCACTCCCGATCACATCGTTGAAAGTGCTGCCAGATTATTGAGTCAACGCCTTCCAGAGTCGGCAGAACGACTGGCGCAAGGCTTGACCGACTGTATGGATGACGAAGATTCCGTCTTGGCTCCTGGCGTTGTACTGCATCATGTGCGCCTTAGTAAAATTTCGCAGAGTGAACTCATCCTCATACGATGCGAAGTTCCACTCTTTTTGCCCCATACGACGGATCCCATAGAGGCGTTTGCCTTCTTTGTTACCCCAGAAGATGACCCAGCACAACACCTGCGAGTCCAGGCTCACTTGGCAGGATTATTGGGACGACGTACTTTATTGCCTGTCTGGCGCGAGGCCACCGATGAGAATTCATTACGGGCAACACTTCGGTCTGCTGATTTTGAACCTAAGCTATCAATGATCCGTTAGGATGTTTGCTCAATATCCTCTCCTCTTCTGAATGGATTTTCCCAACGCGAAAACAAGACTCGCCATGATCATTGGACATCCGATAGGTCACTCGCTGTCTCCTTTGATCCATAACACGGCATTTCGGCACCAAGGCTTAAACTATGTCTATATGGCCATGGAGATTACCCCTGAGAACTTATCCAAAGGATTGCGTGGACTAACGGCTTTGGGATGCGTTGGTGCAAATGTGACGATTCCCTACAAAGAGGATGTCTTGCCCCACATGAACCATCTCTCAGAGGTTGCCAAGGCGATCGGTGCGGTCAATACGATTGTTTGTCAAGAAGATCAACTGTATGGAGATAATACAGATGTTTCGGGCTTTTTGGCTCCCATTGTTGATCTGCCATTGAGAAATACTCCCATGACCATTCTGGGTGCTGGTGGTGCCGCACGTGCTGCAGCATTTGGACTTGTTCAACACTTTGATCCCCAACCCCTGACATTGGTCGCTCGCCGAGTAGATCAAGCACAGAACATTGTGAGAGACTTCTCAGGATTGAGTAGTCGTATCAATGTATGTGATTTTCCGTCTTCATCCACCTCCATTCAGAAAAGTCGATTGATTGTTAATGCTACCCCTTTGGGGATGCATCCACATGTGGACCAAACTCCATTGGATAGGAGCATATATTTTTCATCCAATCAAGTGGTTTACGATATGGTCTATCGCCCCAATCGTACACGGCTACTAAAACAGGCTGAAAGCCAAGGAGCTCAAGTGATCGGTGGACTCAATATGCTCATTCATCAAGCCGCTGCTGCCTATAAACAGTGGACTCACCACGACATGCCTTTAGATGTCGTTCGGAATGCTTTAAATCAAACCTTCGTTTAAAAATGAACATGTGTCGTCATTCGTTCAAATTGTTGATTCTGTTGATCTTCGCACCATTCGTTGCCAGTGCACAAGTACCTCAACTTGGATCTACATCTTTCGAAAATTCAGGTGCATTGGATGCACAGGATGCTTTTTCACGGGGGCTTCTTCTTTTGCATAGTTTTGAATATGAAGACTCACGTGAGGCATTTCAGGAAGCTCGCACTCTAGATCCTGATTTCGCCATGGCTTATTGGGGTGAGGCCATGACCCATAATCATCCTATCTGGATGAGACAGGAAACTGAACAGGGACGTAGAGTTCTGTTTGATCTTGGACCCGATCTTGATGCTCGTTTGGAAAAAACATCAACCCAACGTGAAAAACAGTACCTGAAAGCGATAAACCTCCTCTACTTTGCCGATGGCGATAAAAAAGAACGAGATGTTGCCTATCAACACCAGATGCAAGTCATTGCTCAAGCCTATCCCGACGATCTTGATGCAGCTGCTTTCCATGCACTGTCCATTCTTGGTATAGCACACGACGGGCGTGATTTTGCATTGTATATGCGAGCGGCCGCCATTGTGGAAGATGTTTTTGCTCAGAATCCCCAACATCCAGGAGCTGCACATTATCTGATTCACGCCTACGATGATCCGATTCATGCACCCCTCGGACTACGAGCAGCACGAGTCTATGCAAAGATTGCACCAGACGCGACTCACGCTCTTCATATGCCATCGCATATTTTTGCAGCATTGGGGATGTGGCCAGAAATGGCCTCTGCTAACGAAGATGCTTACGCCGCTAGTCTTGAATGGATAAAGCGCAAGGGATTGAATACTCACATTCATTCCTTGCATGCAAAACAATGGCTTGCCTATGCCTACTTGCAGCTCGGGCGCTTTTCTGATGCAACAGAATTACTGTCCGACCGGATCGTTCATCTACAAAGCCATGGCTTTGACCGATTCTCTGGTGGTTACACCGCACTGATGCTTGAGAACTATCTGGTAGAAACGAATCAGTGGGACTCTGAATATGCACATATGGAGTGGGAAACTACGAATATGTCGCCAATCAGCAGAGCGACAGTGTTATTTATCCAAGGGAAAGTTGCATTATCCACGGGAAATCCAGAAGGTGCTCTTGAAGCAATCAACCAACTGATGACTCTTAAAGATGTCAACGAAATAGCCCTATTGTATCAACATCAACTCAACGCTGACCTGCTTCATTTAGAGGGAAATCTAGATGGTGCTATTGAAGTTTTGGAAGTGGCAGCAAAAATCGATGCTGACCGACCATTGGATTTTGGTCCTCCTGAACCCGCAAAACCAACCTATGAGCTTCTGGGAGAATTTTATTTGATGGCCAATAGGGCTGAAGATGCCATTGGTGCTTATCAAGCTGCACTTGCCCGAGCACCAGGAAGGTCATTGTCCTTCATTGGTTTAGCAAAAGCCGCGAAATTGATTTCTAATGAAAAGGTTTATCAAGAGGCTATGTCCAAATTAAACGAGAACTGGCGAGATGCAGACAACAGTGTAACACATCCGTTTTTGTCTTCCATGGATTAGAGTGCACTTGAAGTGTAATGTGCATTCAAACATCAAATAGTGATTATCGCATGTCAACTTGATGCAGTGAGACGATCTCCATTTTGCGATTCTATGGGATCTGCCAAAATTCAATTCGACATTCCTCCTGCTTCTTACATGAACATTTGCCATCTTGATTGTACAACTCATTGAGCATGGAAATCCATCTCAGTGGCACACTTTATTGCTTTAATGAGTTCAGGATCTGGGGTGCTCCCCCGGCCAACTTGAATACCTATCACTACTCAATCAGGCACTCTCTGACACAAAAAACCTAACATCTGAATCTCTATGCATCCTTTGAGTTCGTCTCAAATCACTCTTGAATCTCCTCTGAAGTCAACGTCTTTTAAGTATTGGATGGAATTCTCTGCGTTTTGGTCATATGTTCATAGTTATTGTATAGCCTTGACGTTGTTGATGCTCCTCTTGCCTATTGGAAAGATTCACGCACAAGATATCGAACCTCCGATGTATGAATTTAGGGGAGCCTGGATTGCGACGGTCTACAAGCTTGATTGGCCAACGAGTAACGTTGAGCTTCACCAGAAGCGCCAGATGGTAGATTTATTGGATTACCTCAAAGATGCTGGAATCAATGCTGTATTTTTCCAAGTACGTTCTGTAGCTGATGCCATGTATGAATCAAGTTACGAACCATGGTCACACTATTTGACGGGTAGTCAGTCAACTCCTGCGACCTATGATCCCCTGACATTCGTTATTGAAGAAGCTCACCGTCGGGGAATGGAACTTCACGCATGGGTGAATCCGTATAGGGCCCACAATGGGAGTGCCTTTCAAGTGGCAGATAACCATGTAACCCAGAAACGTCCAGAATGGACCTATCGTGCTGGACAGATTACTTGGCTGGATCCCGGCCAGAAAGCTGTCCGAGATTATGTCACGACGATCGTCATGGATATTGCACGCCGCTATGCGATTGATGGAATCCATTTTGACGACTACTTTTACCCCTATCCCCCAAATCATCTGACCTTTACAAATCGTCCAGATCAGCAGACATTTCTCAATGAAAATCGTGGATTCACCAATATTAATGCATGGAGAAGAGATAATATCAACCTGCATATTGCCCAAGTTTCCGATAGCTTACGCACACTGAACACGAACTTAAAATTCGGTGTCAGCCCTTTCGGGATTTGGAAAAATGGGGTTCCATCTGGGATCTTTGGGCTTGATGCCTATAATCGGATTTTTGCAGATCCGATTGAATGGATCCAATCAGGAACGATAGATTATTTGGTTCCACAGTTATACTGGGCGTTTGGTGGATCGCAGGATTATGCAAAATTATCTAGATGGTGGGCCAGTCAGGCCGCCGGTATCCATCTCTACACTGGACATGCTTTACATGAAATAGGGAGAGATTTCAGTACTTCTGAGGTTCCCAATCAGGTTGCATTTAATCGAACGGTTGACCAAATTGATGGCAGTGTTTTTTTTCGAGCCCGATTTTTGCTTCCCGGACGAGCACGGAACTTTGCACAGAGGATACGAAATGGTCTGTATCAGTATCCATCACTTCCACCCCCGATGGAATGGAAAGATATGAGTGCCCCTCTAACTCCTACGAATCTGTCAGTCGAGAAAACTCAACAATCCTATCAGTTGACTTGGAATGACTTTAGTGTAGGGCGTTACGCCATCTACCGCGTCCAAAGTGACACACGGCCCGATGAGAGGATTGTTACCAACGATGTTCGTAACCTGATCGCGATTACAGGTGAAAAGCAATACACTGATGAAGATATCTTTGGTACAGAACGATATTGGTATTTTGTTCGGTCTGTCAGTTCAAATTCTATCCAAAGTCCTCCGACCAGTCCAGTATCGACCTCCAGAGAATCGGTACCACCGTCTACGCAGCTTCATCTCTCTGCCTATCCCACCGTGTTCAGTGACTACATACACATTGAGTACGCACTTCAGACACCTGACATCGTCTCTCTACAGCTCTTTGATTCCATCGGCCGCAATGTAGCTACTCTGATGAATGATACATTCAAACCGTCTGGACAGTATAGAATGTCCTATTCATCCCATAACAATCAACTACCCAGTGGAATGTATTGGCTTGTTTTGACGGCGGGAGATCAGCGTAGGACGCATGCTATCATTCACAGCCATTGAAATTAATGATCTCACCTCGGTGATTCATGTTGGGGTATCTTGGGGTATCTTGGGGAATCAAATGAAGTGAGATCTCATATAATCCGTGATCTGAGAGATTTTTGGGTTGATCATTCATCATTATTTGATCATAACCAGTTTCATTGCTACATAGGACTGCTTTTTTGATTCGTGACGTAACCACAATCAAGAGAAGAATTTCTCCTACAATAAGCAGATTTTCTAAACCCTTGGGTTATTTGACACTCATAAAGTGCCCAACATAGACCGAAGAGGACCTGTCATCCAAAGATGTTGCATGAATCCGATACAGATATGCACCTGAGGGCAAGTTCAGATCGCTGAGTTCTATTTCATTGCCCCATCCTGCGGTCAGATACTCCGATGGGGTTGACACCAATCGCCTCCCTGTGACATCCATGACTTCTACCTGCACCTGTGCAGGCCATGGAAGATCAAAGACCAGATTTGTGGAGCGATGGAAAGGATTCGGGTAATTGGAATACCCACGTAATTCTTGGGGGAGATCTGGGTTTTCATCTGTATGAACCGGAGAGATGACACCAATGCTGAATAAGAGACTGTCCTGTGCCCCGTGATGATCTGTCGCTGTGTAGGTCAGCGAGATCGGTGGAGTAATTTCCAATGGGGTTCCACTGATCGTACGTGATGGCGCATCAAACCGCAGGTCAAAGGGAAGATCAAACAGCGTAAGGGTATACTGGATGGGAGGCACTCCCCCCATAAGCGCTAACTTGTTTATTATCAATAATTGATGTAACTTTCTTGTATTCGGGGTATGTGGGAATAATTGTTGAGTTCATCTTCAGGAAAATTCGAGAGTTCTTCAATCCTCTATCCCGCATCTATTGGATTTTCCATCAATTATTTTGATCCTATTATGAAAGGAACAGTCACTAAGGCACCAGTCAGTCCAGATTGGGTTATATTACGTTCGTTTCTTCCAGAGAATTGGATACAACTTGCCCGAGATACGGGTGCCTTAAAAGGTCTACGCAAATACAAGTGTCCAGAGGCATACT
>JAPOUL010000135.1 GCA_026708685.1 Bacteroidota bacterium | reverse complement strand
CGGTGAACGCAAAGGAAGCCGTGAGTGGACTGGTAGAATTGATCTTTGGTGGAAGGCCAGTAATTGTAACATCAGGTACATCACTGTCCCAAACAGCTGTTGCAGAAACATCAGAAGAAGGCCCTGTATTCAAGCCATCCGTCGCGGCATCCGCAGAAACAGTTACCACCACATTCTGATTCACTGTCGGAGTAACAACCAGTGTATACTCCGTCTCACTATTGGCCGTGAATCTACCCTTGGCAGCTCCTGTTACTTCAACATTTTCTGTCGTAAATCCTGTTACGTCTTCACTGAATGTAAAGGTGGCCGTAGTAGGAATGGTAGAATTGATCTTGGATGGAAGGCTTGTAATCTCAACATTCGGTGCACTATTGTCCCATACAGCAGTCGCAGTAACAGGATTTGGAGGACCCGTATTCAAGCCATCCGTTACGCTATTGGCATCAACCTTAACGAGGACATCGGCGGAGCCACTGGGGGTGATCAAAAGCGTATAGTTACTACCACTTCCTGTGAAGGTCCCTTTTGTGCCTCCCGTGACGGTGATATCGGCCGTTGTAAACTCTGTCACTTCTTCGGTAAACGCAAAGGAAGCAGTGAGCGGAGTGGTAGAATTAATCTTGGAAGGAAGTCCAGTAATCGCAACATCAGGTGTGTCATCGTCCCAGACAGCAGTTGCCGTTATATCAGAAGCAGGCCCTAGATTCAAGCCATCCGTAGCGGAATTGGCACTAACCTTAACGACGACATCGGCGGAGCCAGTGGGGGTGATCAAGAGTGTATAGTTGCTACCACTTCCCGTGAAGGCTCCTTTTGCACCTCCAATGAGCGAAAGATCGCTTGAATCTAACCCTGTGACATCCTCAGAAAAGGTGAATGTCACAGTGATTGGATCGGTGGTATTGATGGTTTCTGGAAGTCCACTAATGGTGACAGTAGGGGCATCTGCGTCCCAAATCGCAGTCTTGCTTACTGGACTCGGTGGCCCTTGATTGAGTCCATCAGACACCGCATCTTTTGCAACACCCACAACGACATTGACGTTACCATCAGGAGTGATCGGCAGAAGAAAAACATTTCTACTTGGGCGAGTGGGTATCCCATCTGTACCGCCAGTCACTGAGAAATCCCCATCCTCAATAGGCTCACTGAAGGTAAATGTGGCAGTGAATGAATCAGTAGAATTGATTTTCTCAGGAACACCAGTGATTTCTACCGTAGGAGGGGATGAATCCCACACGATCGTTTCAATAGCTGCCTTTTTCGGTCCAGTATTATTGGCACTGTCGATCGCAACATTTTTATGAACTCTTACAGTAACATCTTTGTCTTTATGTGGTGTCAATGGAAGAGTATATCTATTTCCACTACCAGAGAAGGCACTTTCATCTTTGGTGCCATTTTTGACTTTAATATCCATGGCATCAAATCCAGTTACATCTTCGGTAAAGGTGAAAATAGCCGAGAGTGGGTCGGTAGAGTTGATCCTTGAAGGAAGTCCAGTGATTTTCACATCGGGCGGATCACTATCCCAAACAGCGGTAGCACGCACAGGAGCAGTTGGACCGGTATTCAAACCATCTGTAGCGGCATCTTTGTCAACAATAACGATGACATTTTTTCGTCCATTTGGCGTAATTCGGAGCGAATAACTCCTTCCATTCCCAGAGAAGGCCCCTTTCCTAGCACCCGAAACTAAAATGTCTCCGGTCGTAAATTCTATTACATCTTCGGTAAAGGTGAAGTTAACGGTGAGTAGGTCTGTGGAGTTGATATGTGAAGGGAGGCCACTGATCGTTACATTAGGTGCATCAGTGTCCCATTCTGCGATGGCTCTTACTTCAGAAGTAGGGCCGGTATTTGAAGTACCGTCGGCTACGGCATCTTTAGCAACGGTGACGACTACATTTTCTGAACCATTAGGAGTAATGGGGAGCATGTAACCTTTTCCGTTTCCAGAGAATGTCCCTCTCTTAGCCCCCGTAACCGTAATATCACCGGTTTCAAATCCTGTGACATTTTCAGAAAAGGTGAATGTAGCCGTAAGTAGGTTGGTAGAATTGATCCTTGAAGGGATCCCGGTGATGTCTACCGATGGAGGAGTAGTGTCGGTGTCAAATGAGACAGTAACAGGTTCAGTTGTTCCATCATAACCGCTTCCTGTGGCGATGATATGGAATGTATACCGTGGTTTTCGATTAATCGTGTCTTTTGCCTCAATACTGACAGATTGAGGCTTGTCCCAATCATTGGTATTGAAATACAGATATTCCTCACCTAAGATCAAATCAAGTTCTTTTTCAACGGCATCTTTATGAAGGTTGATGGTGACTACTGCTGAGGGAGGAGCGGCTAATTCCACTTGGAACGAGTTTGTCTTAACGTTGCCCATCTCAATGGGTTGAGGAGTCACTATAATACCTCGTTTATTTTGTTCATCATCTTTGATCTTACCCCATGAAATATGATGGGAACTCTGAAAAGATCCGCCGCCCGATACATCAAAATTGACTTTGACAATCCCATGATGATCTACAGTGGAATTATCCTTAAACCTGACAGATATCACTTGTGGTTGACACCAGTTGGTCGTTGTGAACGTAGCGGTATAGATCATAGTGGTGTTGGTGAGTGACAATGTACTTCCCGAAACTTCTAACGTCTTGCGATATTCTACAGGTTCTACTGAGATTTGAACGGAGACAGGTCCAGTGGGAGCAGATGAAAGTCTGAAAGAGTGGGATTCCTTTACTCCTTCCGTCAATGAAGCAATGCCCAAAAAAGAACCCCACCATTGTAGACCCAAATCGTTTGGAGCAAATATTACGAGCTGCCTTGGCACGATGTCACGTCTAGTAATTCGATCTGCATCTGTACAGTTTGACCCGCTTGATGAAGAATGTTTAGATGGAACCACAGAGAACATCCGCACATCGGATACCTCATTGGAAACCATGTTCAAATCATCAGATGAATCCCGATGGTCAATCTGGAGTGCACTACTCTCGGGAGTAGATGCCAAAAGTACCACACAAACAATGACAAATTGAAGGACTACACGATCTCGCCATACTCTTATCAAGGACATGGGTATCAAGTCTATTCAAAGTCAGATATTCAGATAGAGATGATATGGAAAAACTTGAACGTTATCATACCTAAGAGGATGAAATAGGCATGGACCTCTGTGATACTTCACTAAAAGAGACTGAAGTATCAGGTTTATTAAAGAACTCAAGAATTTGATGAGGATAGATGACACACAAATGACTTATCTCAGGCAGAGAAACCATCTTGAGGCGTGTAGAAATTCTGTTGGAGTGCGGAGGAGGAGTTTGTTTCCTCATCAAACTGCACCCATCTTCAAGTTCTCAGAAGTCAAGTCATTATATATGGATAACCGAGGATTTTGTTTCGCTTTTCAGTAAACATTTTAGATCAATACAATTAAACGCTTCAAAAAAGAGTGCTACGAGAAAAATCACTCACAACCAATGACTTGAGCCATTCAATGAGACACTCCCGTCACCTTTTCAAGAGGATGTCTCTTGTTGGTTGATCTTGTCCAAAGGGTAACATGTACAAGATGATGTCCCGAATACAAGTGCGTATACGCACTAAACCATTCATTTTTTCAACCGTGGACAAGAAAGAGAGATCTCGCCTGATGACGATTTCAACCAGCGTTACCTTGGAGCAGAAGCAGATACTCGTACGTCGTGCGGAAGCATTAGGTATAAGCCTATCTACGCTCTTACGTGATTTGATCCTTCAACCCAATCGAATTCCCAAGGAAAGACTGACTCGTAAATGGGTAGCTGTAGGGTTACTGCTTCAAAAAATTCACTCCAATGAAAAGGATCAACCTCAACTTCAACTGGTCTTGGACCAAATCAAATCCTTGATCCAGCAATCCTTTGCAGGCCCACACCCGAAAGAAAGGTAATCATCTTCAATGATTTGTTCCAGCCGTCTTGCACATAGTTTTCAAAACCTTGCACGATATCTAGAATCGCCCAAAGCACATCGCGAAGAGAAAGTTCGGGTGGAGTGGATGGAAGGACGCAATGTCATCTCCGATGAACAACTCACCAGGGCCGCTCAAGAAATGGAACTGGTTGCTTCGGCGAATCTCTCTGCTCGACGCCCCGTTCTTCACCTGTCGATTTCATGGGCTCCAGAAGACGATCCGTCAAGAACTCAAATGACGGAAGTGGCCGATCGCGTGCTTGAAACACTCAATCTGCATGATCATCAGACCATGCTGATCGCACATGGAGATGAACACTACGCACATCTCCATGCCATGGCCAATCGAGTTCATCCGATTACGCACCGACCACGGACACTTGGGTTGTACTATCGATCGGTAGAGCGAACCCTGCGAATCGCCGAACGCGAAATGAAGTTTCGCGAAACTCCTGGCTATTACTATCAGCTTCCTGGGCAGTCTCCTCCTGACCGACGCGAATCACTCACAAAACAGACACACAAAGCGACTCAATCCCGTGGGGAGGTGCCGTTTCAAGTTCTTGTAAGAGATGTAGCGGAAGAGGATTTTGATGCAGCTCGTAGCTGGGAAGATTTACATGCACGTCTTGAAAAGCATGGACTCCAACTTCTTCCAAGGCGCAGTGGGCTTGTTGTTACGGATCAGCATGAATATGCAAAATGCAGCAGTGTGGCCCGTAATGCATCTCTCCGTAAACTGGAAGAGCGTTTTGGTGAATCGTGGCACAGTGCACATGATATTACGATGGACCGACAGATTCAGCAACTCCGACAGGTCAGGATACAAGACTTGACTTCACAAGGCAAGCAGTCGGTGGTGGAGCAGTTTGTACGTCTGAGCGGGAAGGGGCTTGGACTCCAGATGCGATTGGGTCGTGTTATGTATGATTCATTGACTTCCCTTGTTCAACAACAACAACAGCGAGATCTTGGACTCTAAGCCAAAAAGTTTGCGGGAGCAGTCAGGAAAATCTATTGCCGCTCAAATTCGTAACGAACTTTCAAAGGTTCTTGAAGCCGTCAAGGAAAATCAAAAAGAGGTGCAGGGATGTGTCCATCAAATACGCCATCTGTTGCATCTACAGCGGGCACCGTGGACCAAATCTGGAGCCATGTTATGGGGAGTTGTATTGGGAGTACTTCTTTATGCATTCCTTCAGCCAAGAATTGAACATTCCCATGATGCATGTGCACTAGGAAGCAAGATCATGGCTACATGGACTTCCCTGTCTGAATCTCAGAAAGCCCTGATTGACGAAATCAGCCGCAAGTGAAGTTTCCAAATCGTTGCATGTGTGAAGTGGATCATCAAGTGTATCTACGTATCAGTTGTAATCAACAGAAATACCATGCGAACGATCCTTCCATTTGTGATCATTCTGTGTCATTGCATGACTGCAAGTGCACAACAACCCGTCCCGGAACGAGTTATTCAGGTATCAGGTCCGGTTCAAACCGCCATTGATGCACAGGTCACGAGTTACCAAGATAGTGGGCGAGCGGATGTGCTCCAGCAATCCGATGTGCTCATCTATCCGTATGGGATTTATCAACCCGTACTCAGTTGCACGGTCTTGCGTGCGTGTATCATTGAGTTACAGCCCGGTGAATCACTGATCAGCCTGATCGCTGGTGATGATCAGAGATGGTTGATTGATCATACAGCAACAGGTGCATATGCAGAGACTGCCATCGTTTCGGTCAAGCCGATTGAACATAATATCACCACGAACCTGATTATTTCCACGGATCGGCGGGTGTATCATGTTACACTGGATAGTCCTCCTTACAAAAGGTCGGGGAATCGGTACAATCCTCAGCATCAGTATACCCGTCATATTCGTTTTTATTATCCGAATGAACATACCTTTCCATCCTTATCATTGAAGGATCAGCCAGAACCAGTGGATGAGCTTTCACTTCAGGCGTTGAACCATCACTATACATGGCGAGCGGAGAAAGGATTTCCATGGACTCCCACTGCGGTATTTGATGATGGAGAGCGGGTTTACATTCAGATTCCAGCCAGTGCGTATGTAGAACATCAGCCTCTACTTAGCATTGGCAGACGCGGTGCAGAACGAGTTGCAGATTATGTTGTACGGGATGGATACTTCATTGTAGATGGGCTTTTTGAGGAGGCCCGCCTTATCACCGGAGGAGTAGCCCGTAAGGGGCTTTTTCGCAAGAAACGCCATACGCAACGGGCTCTCTATCTTTACAGATCTCAATGATCAAGAAATTCAGAGAACAGCAAGACTCCACATCAGAGTTTGTGGATCCAGCCCCTGTGACTCGGTTGTCCAAGCGTAATCTCCTTGCCTTGGTGCTGAGTCTTGCAGGTGTGCTCTTGGTTTTATTTTTCAGTAGTCGACACCAGTCTGCCGCACCCATTACGGAATATGAATTATCTTCACCCTCGCCTTCGGAGGTGCTCACATTGGCCCCTTTGGAACCATCCACTTTACCACCGAACCCCTGGGCATCGGCTCCGTCAACGCAACCTGAAGAGCAGACCAATGAGAGAAAAAACAATTATGATCAGGCACGCTTTTCCAGAGGAGTTCTGCATGTTTCCAATGCGATCGCATCGGATAGCAGTCAATCAACCCAACACCAGGATGGTCCTAACGAATCAGATCTCATCCTTTTAGAGGGGAGTGTCATTGAAGCCGCCCTAGAAACCGGACTTCATTCGGGACGACCAGGCCCCGTTCGTGCCCGCGTGATCCGCCCCGTCAGAGATTCCAAACGGTTGCGGTCTGTACTGATTCCCGCAGGGACTCAACTACTGGGCACGATGGAGGAAACCCTCGCGGGGGAGGAGCCACGTGCACTAATTATCTGGAGTCGGATGATCTTTCCCAACGGTGAAACCATGGATCTACCGGGGCTTCCAGCCTTGGACTTCAGCGGCGAGGGTGGCTTACAGGATCAGGTGAAGCATCATCGCATCCAGAGGTTCGGCAGTGCGGCCATGCTTGCACTGGTTGGAAGTGCCACATCCATAGCGACCTCTGCAACCGCTGGTGGTTTGATTGGGGGCTCATTAGCACTTGAATTATCACGGACGGCAACCCATCAATTTGAGCGGGGAAAGCAGCGTAGGCCATCACTCGTACTGCGACCTGGATATCAGTTTTTGGTGTATGTGTCTAGAGACATGACCTTTGATGCACCTTATTCACCATAGCCCATGAATCATCGTCTGTATGGTTTGGAAGATCCTCAATCCTTGGGGATTCGGGGAGCCGTCACCATCGTCATTCTTTTTCCAGTGATGAGTTTACAGATCGCTCTTGCAGTGATGACCCTCATATGGGGACCACCCAATGCCCACCCACTCATTGCAGCAGAGATCTCCAGAATGATTCTGTGGGGAATGATTGTGTTGAGCGCTCCCTGGATTTTTCTTCCAAAGATGCGTACGGTGATGATTCTATGGGTCACAGCCTTGATGATCATCAGTCTTGCCCCGGTGTACAGTATTCATCATGTAGTTTTGGCCACGATTCGTGCTGTAGACCAGCCCGAACTCATTGGGATTATACTGATGGCTCTCACGATTGGTGGATTGATTGGTGGATTTCTCTGCCAAGCGATCATCAAGAGTACGGCTGTCAAAGTATCCCTTTCAAAAGGATCAACACATTGGGGGAGCGCTAAGGCACTCAAGAAGCCAAACTCGGGGCTTCTACTCGGGAAAATGGAGTCTGAGTATCTCCGTTATGATGGAGATGGTCATTTGATCACCATAGCAGCCACACGAAGTGGAAAGGGTGTAGGTACAGTGATGCCCAACCTGCTCAATTATGAAGGGAGTATTTTGGTCACCGATCCCAAGGGTGAAAACTATGCAGTGACGGCCCAGTGGAGAAGACAGCAGTTAGGGCAAAAGGTGATCGCACTGGATCCATTCAGGCTTATGAACAACGATCTAAATACGGTAGATTCCGTTAATCCAATGGACTTGATTGATCTTCGTGGAGAGGACTATGTGGAAACGGCTATGATGTTGGCCGACATGATCATTGGCAGAGGATATCAGGTGGAAGAATCACATTGGAGAATGGAAGCGAAGGGATTGTTACTGAGCTTCATTCTCCATGTGGCCAGCAGTCATCAATTTGAACATGAGCGAAATCTGATCACGGTGCGAAGATGTCTTACCGCGGGTCCAGAGGAGTTGAAAGACATCCTGCAGGACATGAAGAAAAGTACGCTTGATCAGGTCAAGGAAGGTGCTTGCCGGATTGAGCAGAAGGCGGATCGGGAGCGTAGTGGGGTCTTTTCAACGGCACAGAGCCACACGCATTTTTTGACCAGTCCTCGGATGCACAAGGTGCTGGCCGAGACCAATTGCGATCTTGAAGATCTTCGCCGGGGGAACCTGACGCTGTACATCATCTTGCCAAGAGAGTACTTGACCGCCTTTGCACCATGGCTTCGTTTGATGATCAGTTGTGGGTATTACGCATGTACCCATCATGCAACTGAAAACGCACGACCCAAGCACCGGGTTATTTTTCTTCTTGATGAATTTGCCAATCTTGGATACATGCAGAATATCAAGGAAGCCGTGTCCTTAGGAGGCGGATATGGTTTGTCCATGTGGCTCATATTGCAGGATCTGGCACAACTGAAACGGGAGTACCAACATGAATGG
>JAPOUL010000040.1 GCA_026708685.1 Bacteroidota bacterium | reverse complement strand
AAATGAATGAATTCAACTGAATGAAGCAAGAATGTAGAGATATAAAAATTTAAAAATAGGATTATTATTGACTTAGATGAGAAAGTTATTTTCGAACATGCCCTTAACATGCTTTTCTATTGATTCGGGCGACTCCATGCTGCATCATTAAGAATACTCTATTTGATGAAACAAATTACTTTAAATTGCCTCCGACTGATTTATGAAACTTATACGTATCATCTTAGTACATTGGGTTCATTCAGCTAAAGTAACAGTTCCATGCGTCTTAGTCTGTGGGATATTTTTCTTGCATACATAACCCAATGTACCGAATATTCTACACGATTGGAACTGTCGTGTCAATGTTAATTGACGTTTCTATCTCACCAAAAATCACTCAATTTGATCATGTTAGATTCTGAGCTCACTACCTCTCCAATGAGTCCGGTTGATGTTGTGCCGGGGCACGGTCAGACAGACTCTGAGGCAACTACATCTTCTGTTGAAGATAACCCAAAAAGCCTCCCGTCAAATGAAAATGTTGACACTCAAGTTACCCGGCAACTGGGTTACAACGGTCAACTGGATGCTGAAATGAAAATCTTAGTTGAAAAACAGCGTGCAGACAACGCTGAGTTGCGGAGAGATATGCAAAAAGCTGATGATGACCTGCGAACCGATCATGCTGACATACGTACTGAAATGCGTACAGGATTTTCAAAACTGGAAGCGAAAATGGATACTCAGTTTGCAGAGCAGGATGCAATAATTGAGAAGAGATTTGCAGAGCAGGATGTTAAAATAGAGAAGAGATTTGCAGAGCAGGATGCAATAATTGAGAAGAGATTTGCAGAGCAGGATGTTAAACTGGAAAAATGGCGGGCCGAGTTAGATGCGAAAATGGAAATATGGCGCATTGAACAGAATGCAGAAATGGAAAAATGGCGTTTGGAGCACGATGCGAAAATGGAACAATGGCGAGCAGAGTTGGATGCGAAAATGGAACAATGGCGGGCCGAGTTAGATGCGAAAATGGACAGTGGATTCGCACAGCTTCGTACTGAAATTAAAAGTGCTCAGTTGAATACAACTATTTGGGTTGTTGGTGCCATGATATTGATTGGAGGCATTTTGGCTACTGTTAATTACTTGGGGGCCCCAGCATAGTTGTGAGCGGGCTGATTTTTACCATGCCACCAAAGTAATTGACTCCCTCCTTCAAATGACATGATGCATTTGATTTAGCAGAATCATGTCATATCACCTATGGCCACCTCAATGATCTGACGTATCACACTTGATGACCCGAAGTTACCTCAGATCAATTTCTGATCGATAAAAGTCAATGATGTGTGTTTGTAATTCAATACTCTTGACCCTTTGATGCCCTGATCGTTCCTCAAGAACTGATTGTTAATCTTATTCATCACATATTTCCTGAGCAACTTTATTTTACAATTCGTGAATACAATCCTTCAGATCTATTTCGCTCCTTGCATGCTATACTCTATCCGATTGACCTTCGTCGATAAAATTCCTTCTGAAATGAATAATCAACCGAATGCTACGTACTGTTACATAATTTGTAGCATAATCCATCATCTTTCTATTCTATTGATACGATTGGATGAATGGAGCGTCTCCATTGAGACAATTGTAAAAAGCCATTTCTCGGAGAAAGATGGCAATCCTGCCCATTCATTAGAGAGATGCCTGTCAATCGGTCTATCGTACAATTTCAAACGCCGGAACTTGGGGAGTTGCTGGATTAAGTCGTGTATCGGGACTCAATGTTGAGGATCTTTCCGATGCTGACCACCGAGCAATCAATATGCTTCATGCCCTGATCTATCATGGAGTCCGAACAGAGTCCGCAGTTTTGATGCGTATCAATGCCATTCTCTGGAGCATCGCAGAAAACCTCGGCAGACTCTATAATGACACTGTTGGCGGAAATGGCGAACATTGCTCGGACACATGATCTTCTGAAAAACCTTGATCAAAGCGACTGGCAGGATGTTTGCCCAAGAAACTCTGCTCTTTCGGGAGAGGATATAGAAGATTATGGGGAGTACCCTCTGGAGAATTGACTCAATAAACAACACTGAGACACCTCCATGAATTTCGGGAAATTCAGGTTAGGTGCTTGCCTGTTAATTCCTCACTCTTCGTGACAAATCTTGTAGTAACAAAAGTCCGACTCCTATTGATCCTAATGGAATGGCTAACCATGTGGAATAGAAAATAATCGAAAGACCAGCAGCAGCGATCATCAGTCCAGATATGATAGAGGATGTAACGATCCTTAGTCTGGCGAGTCGAATATGACCAGTAATGGCTTTCTCTTGTGTTTTCTGAGTATTCTCTGCCAATGTGATAATTCTATCCGCAGCACCAGGAACAAGTTCTTCGTATCTACTCAGCTCAGACAAAGAAGGTATCAGCCCACTATGCGATGTGTGTGAGCGTTCTATTCGGACAAATCGGCGCACTATCTCTGATGGGGTATTTGGCTTCAACCACTTTTTGAAGATAGAACTAGAATGAGTCTGTGTATCAGATAATGGCTCAGATGTTTGATCATTGGATTCTTGACTCAAACGTTCGTCGTTTGAATTTTTAATGGATTTCATAGAGACACGCTCAAGGAGATTCGTTTTCATGCTGAGCCATTGCATCAAATAGATAAGCTCCAACAAGGTACCATAACTCATCCCATGAGGCATCATAGTCCGCAGTGGAATTTCCCGAGAAAGGCATAAGGTATGGATCTGGAGGATCACTCCAAAAATCAGGCCGAGCAACCCATCCTTTTCTGACTTTCTCTCTGGCTCTCTCCATTGCTTCTTGTTGTGCAATGACTTGGTCCAACACCTCAATATCTGCAGCTATTTGAGAATCAGAAATGGGATGATCCGATGTGTTGGTACGATCAGATTTGATCCGAGTATTATGTTCTGATGAGACTTGCTTCATGATTGATGAATAATGTATAGGTGGTTGGTATCCCTCACCGTATCTGAAAAACCAGCAGTGGTTTTTCTTTCATAGTTCAACGATGAACTTATTCCAAATGATCAATAGGATATCATATAAATATCTACATGATGGTTCAAGAGTCTTAGTTCCCCGCAATCACAAGCGGTCGGGTAAAAACATGGGGATCCTGTGCACCTAGTAGTTCAAGCCGTAAAACATACACGCCAGGGGGTAGATCTGGGGTCAGTGACATCTCATGAAATCCAGCACTGAATGTTCCCTCTGGTGATACATATACTTCACGTCCCAGTACATCGAAGAGCACTGCTGATGCGGACACTTGCTCGGTTGTTGAGAATGAAACGTTGACGGTTTCAGCGAATGGATTTGGATACGTTGCAAGAAGTGCAGATTCTATGACTTCGGGCACTTCTTCAATGTTAACCGGTGCGGCGACTTTACTAAAGGTCATACGGTTGAGATTCACCTCACGGTCAGCAAAAGAAATTCTCAAAACCTTGCCGTTACCAGCAGCTAATTCGGGAGTCTGAATCGTTCTTGTACTCCAATTCTGCCATCCACCAGTATTACCGACTTCAAACTCCCCAATTCGTTCACCATCAAGTGCTATGATAACGTCTGAACCGCTACGCTCTCCTCCACTTGCACTAGCACCTCTAATTTCAATCGTATAGGCTCCATCTTCTAAAACGTCAATGGTATATTCAATCCATTCAAACCGTTCTGTCCATCCGACATTGTAGTCATATCCTTCAGGATCCGTGGAAACTTGAATATCAACACCATCATTGCGATAGGCTCTGCCAGAGTTTCCACCACCTGGGGTACCCGTGATTGCAGAGTGATCTGTATCACTGTAGGCAATTCCTTGATTACCAAGGTCGTAATCAGCGGCATTAATGATACCTGGAATCTGATGCTGCTTAAACGGTTTTTGAGTCGTTCCAAAATCGGCATCAAAGATGGATGCAAGGAGTCCACGATTGACGCGGGCAGAATCAAGTTCAAGAGAATTGGCCATAGCAAATAGTGCTTCGGTTGCCTCAGCAACTGATGGCTGGGCTGATTCACCGCGCCAGTACTGGAGGACATCTTCATACCCGGGTGCAAAGGGTATGCTTAGAGGACTAGTGGTGGTTTCAATTTTCTTATGGGTCCACCAGTTGATTCCAATGTCATGTTCCTCAGTCAAGCGGGTTAAAGCGTAAAACCACGCATTGGAATTCTCACCCGTCTCCCCTAAGTAGAGCGGCACTTGATCCTCACTCCGTATGTTCAGCAAGTACTGGATTGCTCCTTGATCCACCGCTTTCCAATAATGGTGGAACGTATACACAATATTCTCATAATCCTCTGGTATTGACCTTAGATCCTCGTCAAACGATGTGGCCCAAAAGTTTCCTTCAAGAAAGAATAGATGATGCGGTGAGATGGGTTGTACCGCACGAATGATTCGGGCATAGAGCTCTGCTAAATCCGAATGCTCTGTTTCTTCATCAATAACAGGTTCATTGATCAGATCATATCCAAGGATGACGGTATCATCATTGTAGCGACGAGCGATTTCGCGCCAAATCTTAATTGTTTGGGGCCAGTAGATTTCAGGTTCTGTCCAAAGTCTTGCTTCGCCATCGCTGTCGGCAATACCACCTTGACTTTGTGCTCCAGGGGCGGCATGCATATCCAGAAGGACGGTCAATCCATGCTGCCTACACCACTCCAGAAAAGTGTCTAATAAATCAAATCCTTCTTCATCCCACGAGTCGGTTTCTGGGTTATAGAACAGACGGTAATGAAAGGGGAGACGAATATGATCAAACCCCCACTCTTTGATGGCGGCTATATCTTTTTCTTGGACATACTTTTCTCGGAAGATCTTAAAAAACTGATCTGTATTGCTCTCGCCGATCAGGTTGATCATTTGATTGCGTATTCCCGTTGGCCCATCGGTTTCTCCCTCTGGAACAGAGATATGAAGCATGTAACCTTCTGGGAGTAACCATCCACCAAGTCCAACTCCTTTGAGAACGGCAGGAGTACCGCTTGGATTTAGAATTTCGGTATCCTTCACGGTGTAAAAACCATCGGAAGCAAGATCAATCTTCTTTAATTCAAATCGAAAGGTTCCTACGGGTTTAACGACTCCATCAACTACAAATGGAGATTCCTGAATCCGCTTAATGTTCTGGCGTGGATTGGTCGGTTGATTTGGTGAGTTATAGTTTGTACCACTATCGGTACCAGCATCATATACAAACAAGTCAACTTCAAGGGTATCCACCCAGTTGTTATCGTCATCCAGTAGACTCAAGTCGCGAACTCCAACAAACCAATCTGGACTGGGGGCTATCATGGAAGTGACTGTAACCAAATTCCACGGTGGTTGAATTTTGAATTCAACCTGAGCTCTTGCTGGAGAGCGTCCAATACCTGGTCCATCAATGATCGCCTTTGCATTAGAGGCATCTATGGCATCATTAATCTCGCTCCTAAGTGCTCCTTTTGCTCCGAGCTCAGACATTTGTTTGATGCCATCACTAGCGGTTTCGCCAGTGGCCCAGAACTTCACTTTGTCGTTATGTGTCCCGCCGATCAAGCCCGAAAAGTGCGGATTACCGGGAAAATCTGTAGGATGCGTCTCTGCACTCCATGTCGCATTAAATGTAAGTTCATAGGTAGCGGTGCCTTGAGCTATTGCTATTGAAACAGCGAATAGACAGGCAAACATGCAACTGATGTAGAATTTTAAGATCATGATCAAAAAGATACAATGAATCACTCAATGGAAGTATCAATTAACGTTAAACTCAGTTCAATTATTACAATCACGATACTTCCTGTTATCTAATATACGATTTTCTATCTTCTTCCTGCATGCACCCATCTCCCAGTAGATCCATCATAGGAACTATATCCTATCATTAGCAGTGCAGTGGAATGCTTAAAGGATTCTCATTCGTCAAGGTATTCCAGTGGGAAGTATCAGCGAACATGGTGCATAAGGATTGTTACAGTATATTAGAACTGAACTTACCCCCTAAATTTCCTCAAAATAGGATTTTTGCACCTTAACTCTCTCATTTCGTCTCGAAATCTGGCTTATTTCGGGCCTGATTTCGTCCTTTTTTCGTGATTTCCCCCGTTTTCCGCAGAATCTTCACCTTTTTTCGTGAACACTGTGCAGTTTTAAGCGATTTTTACCCTGTCCATGTAATTTTTTTCTAATTTGCGTTCAAAATTTGGTTTTTTTCGTTTTATATTGTATATTACCCATGTTTTCAACCTTTAACCAGATATTTTCCTGTCCATGTTTGTTGAACGGATTCCAAACCGAAACTCCAACCCCACTTTCCTGATCCGTGAGTCCAAATGGGTCAATGGCAGTGCAGTCAAACGCACCCTTGCCAATATCACCAAACTCCCCGATGCCATCATTGAACAGATCCGCCTGCTCCTCAAGGGAGGAACCGTGGTCCAAGAGTTTAAAGATATGTTTGACACCCAGAGCAACCTCCCCCACGGCCATGTCGCCGCCGTCCTGGGCACCATGGAGCAACTCAAGATCCCCGAACTCATTGCTCCCCAAAATTCACGCTTCCGCCGACTGGTCCTTGGCATGATTGCCGCCCGCGTGCTCAGACCTGTCAGTAAACTGGCCACGGGATCCATGATGGATTCCGAGTGTCCTTCCTCTACCCTGAACGAAGAACTGGCTCTCAAACGCGTGGATCAGGACGATCTGTATGAGGCGATGGATGCATTGGTCAAGCAGAAAACCAGCATTGAATGCCGATTAGCCAAGCGCCATCTCAAAGAAGGTGCTCTCGTACTCTACGACGTGACCAGCAGCTATGTTGAGGGAGAACAGAATGAACTTGCAGACTTTGGATACAACAAAGACAAGAAACGCAATAAAAAGCAAATCGTGATCGGGCTGATGACCGATGAGGATGGGTGTCCTGTGGGGGTGGAGGTGTTCAAGGGCAATACCGCTGATGTGAGTACGCTCAGTACGCAGATTGTCAAACTTCAAACCACCTTCGGGCTTGAAAATGTGGTTCTGGTGGGAGATCGTGGCATCCTGAAGCAGAAGCAGCTCCATGAAGAGATCATGCCCGTAGGACTGGACTGGGTGACGGCAATGCAGAAGAGTCAGATTCGGGACATTGTGGATCAGCAAGAGGTGCAGATGAGCCTCTTTGATGAGCAGAATCTCACCGAAATCTACAGTGATCTGTATCCAGAGGACCGGTTGATCTTGTGCAAAAATCCCGTCCTGGCCGTCGCCAAGAAAAAGAAACGCGAACAATTGTTGCGTCTGACCGAGAAGGAACTGGATCCCATCGTCAAGGCAACCAAGCGTGCATCCCACCCCCTCAAGGGAAAAGATAGAATGGCGGAGCGGGTTGGGAAAGTGATCCACAAGTACAAAATGGCGAAGTTCTTTGACCGGAAGTATGAAGAGGACTCCTTCTCCTATTCGCGCAAAAAGGAGTTGATTGAGAAAGCAGAACTGCTTGACGGCGTGTATGCTATCCGTTCCAGTTTGAAGGAGCATCCAGAGGCCAAGCAGTTGGTGGCCAACTATAAGCGTCTGTTGACCGTAGAGATTGCTTTCCGTACGATGAAAACCATGTCTTTACAGGTGCGTCCGATTTATCACCGTAAAGAACACCGTGTCATTGCACATGTCTTTTTGTGTATGCTGGCCTATTATGTTGAATATCACATGCGCCTGAAATTAGCACCGATATTGTTTGCCGAAGAGAACCCCTTGCAGAGACGTGCACAGCGTGAGGATGTCGTTGCACCTTCCCAACCCTCAGAGACCGCGAAAAAGAAAGCCAGTAAGAAAAAGACAGAAACAGGGGAGGATGTGTTGAGCTTCGCCAGCGTACTTGAAAAACTGTCGGGAGTATGCAGGATGGTTGTCATTCCGAAAATTAGTGCAAAGAAGAAACCCACAGTGGTCATGGTCCGCAAGGTCGGTAATACGCAAAAACGAGCTTTCGATCTTCTGGGCGTGAAATACTCCTGACATAGATCGTCCAAGTCTATAATTTTCCCAAGACTGCACCCTTTGCTGCAGTCTTTTTTTTTTGTCCCAAAAAGGAGGAGATTCTGTAGATTTTTGTACACCTAATAATTTTGAAAAGGGGGTAAGTTCAGTTAGAAAATGGGATTTCCATTTTTAAGTTGATTAGCATTAATCATAAGGATAAAGAAAAGAGTGACCGAGAAGATCCATCAGTGATTTTCACAGTATTTGATGATGTTTTTGATTCAGTGGTATAGACCAATAAATGCATATCGGTTGGACTATGTTCATTATAATTCGTGCATGAATTTCCGAGATGATTACGATTTTTGAATGAACTTGAGTCATATCTTAGCCAACTTGATTACATCCAGCTGGCCAGGAAAATCGGTCAACCCACTAAATACTCAGATCCGCACTATACGGTATGCAATCACCGCCAGTACTCGGGTGTGCGTCTCAAAGACAGTGTCTCGTCAAATCTTCCCCCAGATGTGCCACTCACTCGCCTACGCGACGAATATCCTTAGACACCCTCCGCTCGGACTCCTGTATATCATCCATTAGGTCTTTCCTCAGTGCCACCATTTCATCCGTTAGATCTTTCCTAAATACCGCCATCTCATCTGATACATCTTTCATGAGTACTCCCATCTAATCCTTGGGGCATGTTCGAAAATAACTTTCTCATCTAAGTCAATTACAATCCTATTTTAAATTTTTATATCTCTACATTCTTGCTTCATTCAGTTGAATTCATTCATTT
>JAPOUL010000057.1 GCA_026708685.1 Bacteroidota bacterium | reverse complement strand
AAATGAATGAATTCAACTGAATGAAGCAAGAATGTAGAGATATAAAAATTTAAAAATAGGATTATTATTGACTTAGATGAGAAAGTTATTTTCGAACATGCCCTTAACGCTCACAGACATCGAATTTGACCAAATTGGTGGAGACCCATTTCTAGTTGCAACAGCCCTAGAAGATCCAGCGAATCGTTGTGTCGTAACCGAAGAAGTATCCAAACCGAAAGCGAGGGGACTAAACCGCAAGATCCCTGACATTTGCAACGATTTTCAGATCAAGTGTATCAATATGGTTCGCTTTGCGAAGGAACTCAATTTTAGGACTGCTTGGCAAGATGACCTTCCCTATTCAGACTCAACGTATCATGACGGATCCATCTCGTCATCGCCTCCCTTATTCAATGGAGATTCTTGATTATTCATTCCCAAGGGGTACATGTTAGCTTGATTTCAATTGGGGGGTTGGAGTTAAATTCATTGGGTTTATCATCGTATTTGAAAAACCCTTGGTTGGATTGAAGAAATGAATGATTTGGTACGCATTTGTCTTCAGGTGTACATCTTTCCAAGATGGGGGTTGTAGATCTTGCTTGGCGAGTGGGTCTGGTAGGTACACTTCAATTAAAGATGCCGCATATCCTCTTTGTACACTCCACAAGATCATAAAATTGAGAGTGCCCCTTTGAATTGCTAATCTATTCAGATACTTAGCATTGATTTAAATTCGTTGCCGGACCACTCATTACCCACCATGGTAAACAATAATCCGTAATCCAATCGTATGAAAAAATTAAGAGAACATTGTCATTTATATAAACCACGTATTAGGTGGGTCATATATCCATTGTACGTTAATGACAGTAAGATTTGCTCATTTAATCTTACCTCCTCAATGTAGAAAGTCTCTAAAATGCCATCTTCGTATGTATATATTCCATATGGTAGCGTCCCCATAGATTCAAATTGCCATATTCTCCATGACGTTAGCCAACCCAACCAACTCCAACGATCCACTTTTGGATAATTCCGTTGCCCAAATTCTACCCAAGTATCGCGGTATTCCAACCACACGCGTTGAGTTTTCTGGATTTTTTCAAACGAACAGCATAAATATTCATCCATAGAAGATGTCCAAAGTCTCATACCATCTATATTTACCTCCTCATAACCCCTATCATTGCCCCGTAAATTATTGTACATATGGTTCAGCTTCTGGTCCATCTCACGAAACTCTTCCTCCGTATAATTTGGAAATTTACCCGAGTTGAAGAGCTCAATTGCCATAATGTGAAACAGATCCTGAAAATCTTCTTCATGCCAGTTTGGCCAAAAATCGTTTGACCTTCCTCCCCATTGAAGAGTTTCATTTGTTTGACGGACGGAAGTAAACTGATCGATTAAAAGCCTCAGGTGCTCGTCCACTCCAATCAAGTTGTCCAGACGAACTTTCCTCAGAAATAAATCAGGTTGTCTTGCGTACCCTATACAAGAACGAATTGCAGGATTTCCCATCCCATCGCAGAATCTGTCATGATTATAGTTGGATTGACTGCTACGGTCATTAATTAAATTGTTTAGATACTCATTGTAATCAACTGGAGCAACACCAGATTGGTCTGTAAGCGACTCTACCATAATAGCTAAGTCTAAATTTCTATCTACCCCATACCCGTTTGCGTAAATCATACTTAGTATGCCAGAACCTTGATATGAGTCATTGGAATCTCTTGAAAATTCACGAAACGCCGCACATCTGGCTTTCTCGTAGTTAATTCGTGTATCTACTCCATAGTAGTAATCGATTGCATCAAGTTGACAGTTTTCTAATAAATCCCACTCAGAAGGTAGATCATCCGGTGGGAATTCTGATAAGATGATTATCAATGAATCTGAGACGGGGCTCAAATGTGAGAACTTACTGCCTATTGGTTTTTCATCAACCTGTCCATTGCTACATCCAGATAATAAAACAAAAATCATCGAGATCAATAGTAATGATTCTTGAGTCTTAAGGTTGTGATTCATTTTGGTTTTCGTGAAATCTGGTGTCAAATCATTCAGTTTGGATTGTATCAAATCTAACCGACTCACCATGAAAAGTGTTTCTATTGTGTCATTTAGTTCACAATTGAAAAATTGGAGCCTATTTTTTGTTCTGCACCCTCGGTGCATTTCACTATCTAGTGTCAACAAAAGATTGGAATATCCAATTGATCATTGTAAATTGCCCGGGTAAAAGAATGATCAAACACGTACAAATCCTCAAATGGAATAGATTGCTTCATCCTCTCCACTTATGACCAATCTCCACTTCTACTTGATAGTTTGCCTCCATGCCTTTGAATTTTCTAATTGCTTCGTGAACCTGCACCGTTTTATCCGATAATCGTTGAACGGACATCCTCTCAACTTCAAAGGATTTCTCACTCTCGTTGATTACCGTCATAAATTCTCGTTCTCAGTGAACCCTTGGATTGTACTTAAATTTGGTGGAACCAGTGTTTCATCTAGGTCGCATTGGAATACGATTGCACACATCACTCGTGATCGTTTACAAGACGACTATCGGGTATGCGTGGTCTGCTCTGCCGCCAGTGGTATATCCCGTCAATTAGAAGAATTGACTACGATTGCTCTCTCTGATCCGTATGAATCCTCACTGGAGTTGATTCAATCGCAACATCTGGCTCTTGCCGAGGATCTTCATCTTGATGGAGAGTCTATCCTTCAAGACTGTTTTCAGCAGTTAGAACGCCTCATCTATGGAGCCTCGCTTACCCATGATATGGGACCGCCCCTACGCGCTCGTATCCTCTCCATGGGAGAACTCATGCTCACAACCCTGGGAGCAGCTTTTCTCAATGACCAAGACATTCAAACCCTATGGATGGATGCACGCATGGTTTTGAAATCAAAGCCTATGCCCCGCATCCTTCCCCATGAAGAATTCCTATCTGCACAGTGTCACCACAATCCAGATCCATCCCTTCAAAGTACTGATTCAGATGTAGTGATTACCCAAGGGTTCATTGCCAGCGATGAACATGGACGAACCGTATTGACCGGATGGGGAGGATCCGATACATCAGCTGCGTACTTCGCCAGTAAGCTGGAAGCGAAGCGGTTAGAAATCTGGACCGATGTTCCGGGCATGTTTACTGCAAATCCGGTGCATGTTCCCAGTGCCCGACTCTTAAAACAGCTGGAGTACAACGAAGCACAGGAATTAGCGAGCTCGGGGGCAGAGGTCCTGCATCCACGATGTATTGAGCCGCTACGTGCCCAAAAAATTCCGCTCCATGTCCGTTCCACATCCGACCCGTCCCTTAATGGAACCATCATTTGTGCAGATACCGGCAGCGATGGAGCCCAAGTCAAATCCATTGCTGCACGATCAGATGTGATCTTGATTGCCGTGGAAACTCCTCGCATGTGGCATTCGGTAGGATTTCTTGCGAAGGTGTGTCAAGCATTTGAACGCCACGGCCTCTCCATCGGAATGGTGGCCACCTCCGAAACCAATGTGACCATCTCCATTGACTCCGTGTATGGCTTTTCCCTTGAAGATTCTACGATTGAATCTTTGCTTTCAGATCTGAATGAATTCTGCTCTGCACACTGTATAGATCACTGTGCAGCTGTGAGTCTAGTAGGGCGAAATATCCGAAGTGTCCTACATGAACTAGGCCCTGCCCTTGAAGCCCTTGATCAGCAGAAACTCCATCTTGTCACCCAATCTGCAAGTGACTTAAATTTTACGTTCGTCGTAGACAGCATCCATGCTCAGCGTCTGACCCAAAAACTGCATAGCCAGATCTTCGGACAGATTGGCCCCGACACTCTTTTTGGCCCAACCTACCGCGAACTGTTTGAAACCCCTGAAGTCACCTCACCCACTCCCTGGTGGGAAACCAAACGCTCGCAACTCCTCAATGTAGCCTCCGAATCCTCTCCCTGCTTTGTCTATGATCTTGAAAGCCTGCACAATACAGTCGCACGTCTCAAAACTCTCAAGAGTGCACAGCGTTCGTTTTATGCGATGAAGGCTTGCTGGAACCCTGAGGTGCTCCATACAATCTATGAATGTGGGATTGGGTTTGAGTGCGTCTCCCCCGGTGAACTGTATTACATCCATCAACAGTTCCCCAATATTGATAAAGATCATATTTTGTTTACTCCCAACTTCGTTCCCAAAGAAGAATTTGTCTTAGGGTATGAATTGGCCGGACATGTGACCATAGGAAATATCCGTGCACTTCAATTATGGCCCGAAGTCTTTGCACATCGGGATGTCATCCTCAGGATGGATCCAGGGCATGGCCGAGGGCACCACAAACATGTTCGAACGGCTGGTTCCACTTCAAAATTTGGCATTGATCCAGACAACCTGTCGCTCGTTGAAAACATCGTCCATCAGCATGATATCCGAATTACTGGATTGCACGCACATGTCGGAAGTGGAATCCTTTCACCAGATACTTGGAGCTCCACAGCGTATCAGCTGGCATCCATGGCTGAGATGTTTCCTGATGTCACCCATTTGAATGTGGGTGGAGGATTCGGTGTGCCCGAAAAACCGGGAGCGGTTGCGTTGAATCTGTCCACTCTTGATGAAAGCCTACAACAATTTCGAGAGACCTACCCCCAATATGAACTATGGATTGAGCCCGGCCGATACCTCGTTGCGGAAAGCGGCGTACTGCTCACACGCGTCACCCAAATCAAATTCAAGGGTTCTGTATGCTATATAGGGGTAGAAACTGGCATGAACTCGCTGATCCGACCCGCTCTCTATGGATCACATCATCGGATCGTCAATCTAACCCAACTCCACTGTCCACCTAAGGTCACCGCAGATATTGTTGGTCCGATCTGCGAAACTGGAGATATCATCGGACATGCACGAAGACTCCCAGAGACCACCGAAGGGAATATCCTGCTCATTGCCATGGCCGGCGCTTATGGCCGCGTCATGTCCTCTCAATACAATATGCGAGAACCTGCCACGGAAATCGTTCTCTAATGTTGGTGGAATTTATGCCCACAGTGCTTGCAAAAGGCAGCTCCCTTCTCCTTCCTTGTTTCTCTACAACGGACACACGGCGTACTTCGTTTGAAACTCCTGTCACTGGATAAACTAATCGACATCACGATGATGGCATACCCAATCACCATCACCATTGCAGCTACAAATTTACCCAATGAGGTCTGAGGAGAAATATCCCCGTACCCCACGGTGGTGAGTGTAACCACCGCCCAGTACATGCTTAAAGGAATACTGGTGAATCCATTTTCAGGCCCTTCAATCAGATAGATCATGGAACCCAACGTTGTCACCAGGAGCGAAAGTGCAAGCACAAACACCCACACCCGTTGCCAGCTTTCTTGGAGCAGGTATAAAAGATGCGTACCCGCACGACTGTACTGGACCAACTTTAAGACCCTGAAGACACGTAGCAAACGCAGAATCCGAATCACAATCAGGGCTTGTGCACCAGGAAGGAACAGACTTAAATACGTTGGAATTACAGCCACTAGATCTACGACTCCAAAAAAACTGCGAGCATACTTGCCCGGATGGTGGGAGCAATACAGACGTAAGACATATTCCACGGTAAAGACCACAGTAAAGACCCACTCAAGAGTGATCAAAAGTATCTTGTGATCTGCACGAATCTGATCAATGCTTTCAAGCATGACCGCCACCACACTGGCTACAATTAGGATAAACAGTGCGATGTCGCTCCCCCGTCCTAAGGGCGAGGTCGATTCAAACAATATCTTATTGAGAAACTCACGCCGTGAACTCCATTTACGGTCGTTTCTAAGGTCGTTATCTTCCACTTTTTTGAAATAATTCGTAATAGTAGAGAGCAGCAACGATGATCCCATGACGCAACGTTTCCTCTGCAATCAAATCGGGAATCTGCTTTGGGTCAATCAGAAGTATGTCAATGTCTTCAGCAGAGTCCAGTTCACGCTTTCCTGTAGCCATCACATCCGTCGCCAGATAAAAATGACAACGATTGTTGAGCATCGCTGGATTCGGAGCAATCGTGCCCAGTCGGATCATAGTATTTGCAAGATAGCCCGTTTCTTCACGAAGCTCACGAGCTGCCGCCACTTCAGGTGACTCCCCCCGATCAATCACTCCGCCGGGTAATTCAAGTTCAATGGATTGCGTGCCCGGCCGCCACTGCTGAATACAAACAATTTTTCCATCTGGAGTAACGGGCACAACGGTCGTCCAATCGGAGGTATCCAACACGAAAAATTCATGATCCTTACCCGTTCGGGGAGATGTACATGTGTCCTGACGAACCGTGAAGATTTTAAACTGTCCTCGGTTCTGAGTCTTTCGGCAAGTCCATGGCTTTCCCATGATCAATCCGTTTCTGTAGCAATCAACAATCCATCCTCAATCAAACAATCCAGAAGATCTATCACATCTTCATCATCAAGGTACGGATGAAGCGAAGCATAACTGATCGTCTCACGCCCCGTGAGCAACTGTGCAAACGGTTTAAGATTTTTCTTCAATTTGGTTTCAATTCCATGGCTATAAACATAAATGGCATCTTCACTTTCCCGATAGGCCATACACCCTGGAGTCAACCGCATCAAAATACATCCTTTCTTGAGTTCGTCAAAGATTTGATCTGTATTGAACTGTCGGAAAATTGCTGAAGAACTATCATGCCTTAGGGGAAATGTGATTCCGCTACAGAAAACATGAGCAAGTAAGTCTCGATCGTCTGCAATCCTTCGCAACTCGTCCTGCAACCAGTTCACTGGATCATCACCTATGCGACCCGGATCTTCTAAATCCTCCACACGGAGGTGGCCATATTTCTTGGGATTCCATACCAAACGCTCGGAAAGATCGAAAAAAGACGATTCCAAAGTATGATGATTAGGGGCTTTAAAACCTACACTTGCCGTGATACATTCTTGATCTGCGATTCCGTAATGGGGAATGTTTGCAGGCAGATATAACACATCTCCAGGTCCCGCAGTGAATTCCTTGTCTGGATGAAACGCCTCCAAAAGGTCAAGATCCATCTCTACATCTACATCTTCTTCATCCATTTTCTGCTCTCTGACTCGTGGACTGGATTCAATTTTCCATGTTTTACGCCCCGTGAGCTGCACAAGAAATACATCGTAACGGTCTACATGAGGTCCAGCACTTCCATGAGGTGTAGAGAAACTCAGTTGCAGATCATCCAATCGCCAGTTCGGAAGAAATCGAAACTGCTCCATCAAATCGTGCATGGAATCAATGAACCACTCCGTACTCTGGACCAGAAGCATCCAGTGAGAGTAGCACAACGAATTTTCCAAGCCTTTGCGTTCAAATGGGCCGGTAGACAACTGCCACGATTGGGACTCATTCCATGGATCGTCAGGAAAATGAACTCCATCCGTAGATCGGGGGATCTCCCAATCATGGTTTTGCTGGCGCTCTCGAATGATACGCGAGGTAAACAGCGGGCTGGAGGCCAACTCAAAGATTTCGTTGCGATGGATTGGAAAGTCAGAGGGTTCCAGTGAATTGGGCAAAAACAATGGGCATTCCTGCCAGTACTCCTTCGCAAAGGCCTCCAATGAAAGATGTTCTTGAAAAGGAAACTCCATTAAAAAATCAACTTGATCAGTTCAAACAAAGGCCAAATCAATAGCAGAGCCATGACCCAGGCCATCAGAAGACGACTTTTCGTCTGTCGTGGAAACTCATACCCGCAATAGGGACATTCGTTACAGGATCTGCGATCCACCTCAAGGGCACATGATGGACACTCTTCCATGATCGTTCAGTTCTTGGTCAACCTCTCACAACGTTCATCCGTATACGGAACAAAGTCGTCATATATGCTTATACGGTCAGTTAACTTCTTTACATCATTGTGGTTTTAAATCCTCCCATAGATCTCCCCGTTATCGAAACTACGACATCCGTTGAAATTTCGATAGCAACTGAGGAGCATTGTCGATTTGCGGGTGAAATCTGTCACCTCATCAAGACCGCTGCAGCTCAGCGCGGGACTGGGATTGCTGAACGCGATCCGAACTACATCCGCAAAAAAATGCAGGAAGGCAAAGCGATCATTGCACTTGGACGCAACGACCAGGTGGCTGGGTTCTGCTATATTGAAACATGGGATCACGGCAGATACGCAGTGAACTCTGGATTGATCATTTCCCCACACTTTCGCAGGCAGGGACTGGCTCGTAGAATCAAGCGACGTGCCTTTGAACTCTCAAAAGAGTTGTATCCAACGGCAAAGCTGTTTGGAATCACCACCAGCCTTGCCGTTATGAAAATTAATTCTGATCTTGGATACAAGCCTGTCACCTTTAGCGAGTTGACCGATGACGATGAATTTTGGCAGGGCTGTCAAAGCTGCCCCAACTATGATGTCCTGCAACGCATGAACCGGCAGATGTGTCTATGTACGGGCATGCTCTATGATCCTGAACATCAACCTCCCTCAGAGTAACTAACCCATGTCGGTCCCCATTGGTGTTGCCTTGCCGATCCCTGTCGATAAGGTCTATGCCTATGAACTCCCCGGCGAACTGGAAACTTCCGTTGGGATTGGATCGCTCGTATTGGTCCCTGTGCGTAATCGCAATTACACGGGGATTGTCACCGACATGAATATCACCGTACGCGACGATGTAGAGCTTCGTACGGTGAAAGCCGCTGTCAGTAGTGAGCCTCTTCTAAACGCAGAGTTGATGAAGCTCACCTACTGGATCTCCAAATACTATGTCTGTGCCTGGGGAGAGGCCCTGAATGCAGCCCTACCCTCTGGCATCCAAACCAAAGAGCGGGTCGTCTATTATCTGGCCTCAGAAGATCTCGAAGACTGGCGAGATATTTCCCCCGATCTGTATGTCCATTTGACCAAGTATCGGAGCACCACCCCTGGAAAGCTCAAGCGTTATGGTCTGCGGATTTCTGAACAGGAGCTTTCCAAGGCGGAGTCGCGCGGTGCAATCCAGCGGGAGGTGGGCTTGCAGGATCCCACCGTGGCTACAAAAAAGGAGCAGTTTGTATCCATTGCCGATGCATTTCAGTCGCCTGATGCACTCACAGATATTCTATCCCAAATGAAGGGAGCCAAACAGAAGAAATTGATTGAGCAGCTGATTCAAACGGTGAACACCGGCCAAACCGATCTTTCCTGCCGATCTCTCCAGAAAAATCATCAAATCTCTCTACAGACCATCCGCTCCATGGAGAGACGAGGTCTCCTTTCCGTCATTAAAAAGAAAGTGTTTCGGATTCCAGAGTGGATGCAAACTCAACAGCGATCCACAAGTAAACCCCCAGAATTTCATCCCTTTCAGGCCAAAGCGGTATCTACACTTCAGGAAGCGATCACCACGCAATCCTTCAGGACATTCGCACTCCATGGTGTCACGGGAAGCGGAAAAACCGAAGTCTATCTGGCCGCTCTTGAAACTGCCTTTGACTTGGGAAAAACGGCGATCGTGCTCGTCCCCGAAATTTCACTCACTCCCCAGACGGTGCAACGATTCCAGAAACGTTTTGGCAATACCGTTGCCGTACTGCACTCACGGATGCGAAAGGGCGAACGCCATGATGTGTGGCAGCAGATCCGGACGGGAACGTATCGCGTCGTGATTGGTCCACGATCGGCCGTCCTGGCACCGATGAAAAATCTGGGGCTGATCATTGTGGATGAAGAGCACGACGCTTCCTACAAGCAAAGGGAGATGGCCCCTCGCTATCACGCTCGCGATGTTGCCGTCATGCGGGCGAAGATGAGTCAATGTGTATGCGTACTCGGATCAGCTACGTTATCGCTGGAAACCCTTGCCAACGCGGAGCAGGGAAAATACACAATGCTGTCCATGCCCGAACGCGTTCCCGTTCAGGGACGATCTGCCGCTCCGCTCCCGTCCATTCATATTATTGATCTGTGCTACGAACGCGAAGAGAATGCACTGGAGGGACCCATGTCCATTCCTTTGCTTGAAGCCATCGCAAATAGACTTGAGCGCAATGAACAGGTGATCCTCCTTCAGAATCGTCGGGGATATGCCCCCATACTGGAGTGTCAGAGTTGTGGTTTTGTTCCTCAGTGTATTGCCTGTAGTGTATCGATGACGTACCATCAGACCGATCGATGCCAGCGTTGCCATTTTTGTGGGTATACCACCAAGGTTCCAGTTCATTGCCCAAAATGTGGTGCATCGACTTTTGCTCCGATGGGCAGTGGAACCCAGCGCGTCACCGAAGAGCTTGGGGAATTGTTTAAGTCTGCAAAAATCCTTCGCATGGACCATGACAGCACTCGCACCAAGGATGCACATCATGAAATTCTTAGTACCTTTGCCGATGGAGGAGCGGATATTCTGATTGGCACTCAAATGGTCGCCAAGGGGCTTGACTTCGGTCGGGTCACCCTGGTGGGTGTAATCAACTGTGACCTAGGGCTTCGTTTACCTGACTTCAGAAGTGAGGAGCGAACGTTTCAATTATTGATGCAGGTGGCAGGCAGAGCGGGACGGGCGGACTTGCCAGGTGAGGTATTACTGCAAACTCGGCGTCCCTACCATCCACTGTTCTCGTTTCTGAAGGCGCATGACTTTCATGGATATGCACAAAAATTAATGGAAGATCGCCAAAAACTGCAGTTTCCTCCCTATGGCCGGATTGCTGGTATTCAAATCCGGGGAGCCCCCAAACCTGCCGTTGAGGAATTGGCACACCACTGGAAGGCTCTTCTTCTGGAACAGTTACCGTCTACGATCTCTGTACTTGGTCCTGAGCAACCGTATGTTGAGCGGGTAGAGCATCAATTCCGTAATTTTCTCATGCTGAAAGTCCCTAAATCCTACTCTTCTCTTCAGGAGGATTTACGTACGATTCTTAAAGTTTCTCCCCCTACTGGCCGCGAACTCCATGTATCAATTAATATTGACGGGATTGAGCAGCTCTGACACAATGGAACCAAGCTTTCATGTAAGCGTATACACCGAATGAAGGGTGAGTCCCGTACGGTCAGCTCCCTCTGAACCCCGTCAGGACCGGAAGGTAGCAGCGGTAGGAGGTCGTAGCGACGCGATACGGTCAGCTTACCCTTCTTTTTTTTCATTATGACTTTACATTGACTATGAACTGGCTCTTGGTTTATTTACTTCAGGACGCAAGTGGTGGCTTGGGTGGACTTGGAATGTTTCTGCCACTGCTCCTTATTATTGTTGTTTTCTATTTTTTTATCATCCGCCCTCAGCAAAAACGCGAGAAAAAACGTAAAGAGATGATTGCAGCCGTCCGCAAGGGGGACAAAGTGGTGACCGCCGGTGGAATTCACGGCAAAGTACATCAGGTGGAAGAGGGATCTACCAGCGTTTTACTGGATGTTGATGGCGGAATGAAGCTCCGCGTAGAAAAACAATCGATTGCGAGTGTGAAAGAGTAGGGGTATGGAACGTTCGGGCACTGGTCCATTTGACTCCATTGAGTCTGCCCTTGAAGAGATCCGTGCCGGTCATCTCGTGATTGTCGTAGATGACGAAGATCGTGAGAACGAAGGAGACTTTGTAGGAGCAGCATCCAAGGTGACCCCTGACTTGGTCAACTTCATGGCCACCGAGGGGCGAGGCCTGATCTGTGCTCCCATGGCTCCCGAGCGTGCTGAGGCCTTGGACCTTCATCTGATGGTGGAGGAAAATACCAGTCTATATAATACTCCCTTTACCGTACCTGTCGATTACGCCCATGGTACATCCACTGGAATCAGTGCATCCGATCGGGCAGCCACCATTCAGGCTCTCGCGGATGATTCCTCAACTGCGGACGATTTTGCTCGACCTGGGCATGTATTTCCACTGATCGCCCGCGAGGGAGGAGTCCTGAGAAGAACTGGACATACCGAAGCAACGGTTGATCTCGTTCGCCTTGCGGATTTGCCACCTGTAGGTGTACTTGTAGAGATCATGAACGCCGATGGCACGATGGCCAGAATCCCAGAGCTTCTGAATATCGCCAGAAAGCATGAGATGAAGATCATCACCATCAGTGCTCTGGTTGCGTTTCGGATGGCTCGGCGTTCTCTGATCAACCGAGTGGCTTCCGTCCGTCTCCCGACGCTGTATGGCGAGTTTACGCTCACGGCCTATGAAGATGCGTCAAATGGGGATGTCCATCTTGCACTGTGTATGGGCACTTGGACCGAAAACGAGCCTGTCTTGACCAGAGTACACTCTCAATGTGTCACGGGAGATCTGTTTGCATCTATGCGATGTGACTGTGGGGATCAGCTTCATACCGCACTACGTCGCGTTGCAAGCGAAGGAACTGGAGTCGTTTTATACATGAAGCAGGAAGGTCGTGGCATTGGTCTTTTGAATAAACTGCGTGCTTACGAATTACAAGATCAAGAGGGGCTGGACACCGTTGAGGCCAATCTTGCACTTGGATTTGATATGGACCATCGCGATTATGGCATTGGTTGTCAGATTCTTCGTGATTTGGGAATCCGAAAACTCAGGTTGATGACCAATAACCCAACCAAGCGGGTTGGACTTGATGGATACGGTTTGGAGATCACTGATTGTGTCCCCATTGAGATCCCACCGAATCAGGAGAATGCAAAGTATCTTCGTACCAAACGAGATCTGATGGGACATGTCTTGCCCAACCTTGACGCTTCCACTCCAACATCCTGCAAGTTGTAGTCGTATCATTGAGTACATCCCAGACTGCTGATCAAGATGGATGTTGATCACATTGTGAATCCATTTTTCCATTCATTAGATTCCCCAAGAACCATGAAAAACGTCCTCTCTTCCATTGATCCCAAATCCATTGCCGATAAGGCTCAGAGTCTTTCCAAGAAGGCAGCTTCTACGGGGGCACAGATCACTGAAAATGCCCAGAAAATGGTGGGTCAATCGCTGGATGCATCCAAGAAAAAGGTGGAGGGTGCTATTTCTCAGGTCAGTGAAAAAGTCGTCACGACGGGATCTCAGATCACCGATGATGCCCATCAGCTGATGGATCAATCCATCAAGCGATCCAAAACCATCATGATGGATACCGTCTCAAGCACCAAGGAAACCGTATCCACTGGCATTCAAGCTGCAAAAGACGCGACAGATGCGATCAGTCAGTCCACTTCCATAGAAAAGGTGACCGATACAGTAAAAACCGTTTCCCAGAAAGTGGTTGATACTGGAGTGCAAGCCTCTGAGGATGCAAAAAAGGTCGTTGGGCAGTCTCTGGATGTCACCAAGAATAAAGTGGGCGATCTAATGACGCTTACCCATTCTAAATTTCGAGGTCTACATCTCAATCTTTCGGATGCAACTGAATCCTATGCTATTACTGTACAGGATGTGATCTCTAAAGGCAAAGATCAATTCATCCAGTATACTGGACAAACGGGCGATCTGATCTCGCAAGGTAGTCGTCAATTCGCCCAATACATTGATCAAATAGATCCCGATGGCCGATACAGAGACCATCTCAAGGGTGCAGCGGTAGCCATTGGAACGGCCACCGCTGCTGGTTATGGTAAAATCATTGCGGCCTCTCCAGAGTTTTCACAGTTATCTCCATATCTGAAAGTTAAATTTGCAGTTGCGGGTTTAAGAGATTCGGCCTGGCGCACGATTCCCTTTGCAGAGGGTTTTTATGAGTCATCTGTTCCTCAGGTAGTACGAAATTTGGGCAATGATGCTGTAGTAGAATTTTTACAAGGCAAGCATGCCAGCCATATCACATCCGTCCATAACGATGTTTCGCAAGTCATGTCGGATGGAAATATTGTATGGGAAGCCGCTCATAAGAATCTTGCACGAGGAAGTGCGAATATGACAAGTGCTGAACTCGCTCAGGCGAACATGTCCAATATGATTGATGCTGCCGGTATCGTCGCAAGTGAAGCTCTTGAGACAGCCGCGGTGGCTGGTTGCGTTGGGATGGCATTGGAGGGAATCGTTAGCTTGGGAGAACAAGTATTTTATGTATACGCTGGTGAACGCACCACCAAAGAAGCATTTAAGATCATTGCAGAGAATATGATAAAAAAAGGAATCATGTCTGCCATCGGTGGGTTTGTGATTTCCATTGCCATCGCTTGTGGTGCTGGTCCATTTCTAGCCAGCATGGCTCCCGTTCTTGTTACCATTGGGGGAACCGTATTCTTGATCAGCGCTGCCAGTCGGATTGTAAAAGCGTATCAGGACACTCGGGAAAAACCCGAAAATTCCTCTGAGCTCGCCATCGCATAATCTATCATCTTTATCATTATTGGGCAGTCACCTCTGGACCACCTATCACCTTCAATCATCTATGGTCATGTTGAATCGTACATTCCAATTGCTCATCCTCTGCTGTTTCCTATCCTCTCCTGTTCTCGCACAGAGAACTGCAAAACCCGTCCTCCACGGTCGTCACTGGGTAGCTATCACTGGAAAACCTTTAGGAGCTACGGCTGGGGCAATGATGTTTGCCAAAGGAGGCAATGCAGTGGATGCCGCATGTGCAATGCTCGGAGCCACAAGTACGATGTGGGATGTATTGAGCTGGGGTGGAGAAACCCAAGCCTTAATCTATGATCCAAATCAGAGAAAGGTGTTCGGAATCAATGCTCTTGGTGTCGCACCCACTGGGGCAACCACGGAGTTCTTCAAAGACCAAGAGATGAAGTATCCTCCAGAATATGGTCCCCTAGCGGCTGTGACCCCCGGCACTCCTGGTGGGTTGATGGTCATGCTGGCCGAGTATGGTACGCTGAGTCTTAGAGAGGTCCTTGAACCCAGCATTCAAATGGCTGAAGGGTATCCGATTGAACGCTCTGCTGTACGATCTATTGAAAATCACGCCGAGCGGATCGCCGATTGGCCGTACTCTAAATCTGTCTACATGCCAAACACAGACGACGAAAATCAGGCACCAAGAGAGGGACAACTTTTCGTTCAAACAGATTTAGCACACACTCTACGGAAACTTGTCGAAGCCGAATCAGCCGCACTGGAAGGGGGCAAAACTCGTAAGGAAGCCATCTATGCTGCCTATGATCGTTTTTATCGAGGAGATATCGCAGAAGAGATCACACGAAGCACCGTGGAACAGGGTGGGCTGATAACGATGGAAGATCTTGACCAATGGCAGGTCTATATTGAAGAGCCTGTTATGACCGATTACAAGGGCATCCAAGTCTATAAACTCACCTCATGGGTGCAAGGACCCGTGATGCTACAAGCCCTCAATATGCTTGAGTCCATGGATCTCCGAGCGATGGGTTACAACAGTACAAGATACATCCATGCACTCTATCAAGTGATGAATCTTGCCTTTGCAGATCGAGATTTTTACTATGGTGATCCTTACTTCCCACCAGCAGAACCTATGGAGGGGTTATTGTCTAAAGAATATGCACAATCACGCATTGAGACGATCAACTGGGAGGCCAATGATCCAAACATTAAGCCTGGGGATCCATATCCGTTTCAGGGGGAAGAGAATCCTTATCTTCACTATATCAATCAGTGGTCCAATGATGAAGTAGAAGAGATGGGCAGTGCTGCTTCCTATGAACAGGATTTTTATAGAGGGACCACCTCTATTCAAGCAGCTGATGCGGAGGGTTGGGTTGTATCGATCACTCCAAGTGGTGGTTGGATCCCCGCCGTGATTGCTGGCATTACGGGAATTGGGTTAAGCCAGAGAATGCAGAGTTTCGTTTTGGATCCCGCCGAGAATCCTTACAACCTGCCAGAACCCGGCAAGCGTCCGCGTGCCACTCTCACGCCCGGTATGGCTCTTAAAGATGGACTTCCCTACTTATCTTTTGCCGTGCAAGGTGGCGACGGTCAAGATCAGAACCTGCTTCAATTTTTCCTGAACATCGTCGAATTCAACATGAATATACAGGAAGCTGTGGAAGCTGCAAACATCAACAGTTTTCAAATGAGGGGGTCATTTGGTGATCACGAGATCCGCCCCGGTCGTATCCTACTCCATGATCAGATTCCCGATTGGACGCGACGAGATCTACGTAAAATGGAATACTCCTTAACGTTCGGAGCCCGCACCAGTGGTCCAATTACCGCTATTGAATTTGATCGCATCCATGGCACCATGTGGGGTGGAGCCAGTGACCATGGTGATGATTATGGAATTGCTTGGTAGAAGAGAGAATCCCAGCCGCTAACTCAGTTGGATTGCATACCGATCTGTCTATTCTTTACTCGGCTTGTGAAGAGTCACGCTTGTTCTGGGCTTCGAAAAATCTATCTTCAAAAGATGAGATTCATGCCTCTCAGAACATCTCAATGCTGATCTGAAGATCATCCGTATCCAACTCAATCGCCTTATGATCATCCCGCAACCGAAAAGAGTTGATACTTTCAGGAAGGAACTCCTGTGGAGTATTCATTTGGAAGAGCGTATCTGCAACGACATACCAATCTTCCGTCGTTAAATGCACGATGGCTTCCTTACCATTGGCAACCATAGGAGCATACTGTAAAACTTTATTCAGGTGATTGACACCTTGCTTCTGGTGTAAATTTGGATCCATAGATCTTATTTAGTGAGTGGGGTTGTTCCATCCTTAGAAATGGATACGAATGATTACAAATTCAAAAATTGATGTAATGTAGAATTACTAAGATGTTATTTACACAAATTTTCTGAATTTATGAGTTAGATCTCAAAGAGAGATGCCAAAGAAGTGAACATTGTGCATCAGAGATGAGTGGCTTTTGCAATCAAGCGAACTTGTTGAATTTTATCTCTATGCGTTTGATTTTTTTCGGTTATCTTTTAAAGTAACACCTACCTTGTCCTTCCATTCTATAGGTCCAGCACTTTTACCTGAACATACGACGGCGGCGGCAGATGGCGAGTTAAAAAGCCAATCCTTCGTAAAAGCTAATCCATCTTCTTGTCTTTGCAACACACCACTTTGAATTAGTTTTTTCCTCAAATCACAATAATTTGAAAAATGTTTCTTCATCGTTTGAGTTTCGCTGAGTCGGGCAATTGAATCCTTCATTACCAAAAACCCCTCGTTGGCTTCTGCCCCTTGAGCACGATAACCAGTCCCTTTTAATTCGTAGATGATTTTGTTGGCCAAGATTGCTTTTCTGGGTTCAAAGTATGGAATCTCCAAGACAGGAAGGATCGTCAATAACTCATCTAGGAAGCCTTCCATTTCAGCTTCATCTGCCTCAGAGAGTTTTGGTAGCTTTGGCGTTTGGAGGTTCTGTAAATTTGACCTTCCAGCTGCAGTTGCCAATTCAACAAGACGTGCCTCAAGATATTTAACCTGTGCCTTATTCAGCGGGGTTCCCCTAGTTGTAAAAATAAACGTCTTTTGCCAAAATTCTTTTTTATCGTCAGAATTATGAAAGTCAAGACGGCTTCTGATCTGATCCGCCTCGCCTACATACAAATCAGGTAGCAAGCCCTCGTCTTTTCCTACTAAAAGGTACACGCCGCATCCAGAAAACTCCTTTCGTTTCTTTGCCTCAGGGTACCTGCCACGAGGACATACAATTCCCAAACCATTCCAGTTGGACTTCTCTACCAATCTCAATCCGTCTGGAATTCCGTCAATAACAAGGATATTGATCTTAAATGATCGTCGTTTCTTCATTGCAAAGCTCTTTCAACACTCCATTACTGTAGGTGGTAAATGGAGGGTCTAATGGCATATCGTCCATCAAACCCGAACCCAAGAATGAAACTTGGCCGTGATACTGTACGGATCAGAAGTACATTTTTGAACCAAAAATGTACCTAATTCATGATCTGAGATAGTATGGCGAATTGCATCCATGTCATCATCATAAACCCCAAGAATTTCTTGATTTTTTATGACTAAAAAATGACCTTCGTATCTACGTATCAGGTCATCACGATTCTTCAAGAACCATTTGAATTCGTGATTTAAACTATTCATGAAATGATAATTAGTGAGTGCTGGATAATCAACGAAAAATATCTATAATTAGGTGTTGGTACAATCACATCTTGGTTAGGTTTCATTCCCCTAAATCATATTTACCAGTCAATAATTCTAAGTGGTATCTGTGGTCTCTATCCTATTTTGCAGTTTCCTTTGGAGATGCACCTTTACAGATGATTTACGACGTATTGAAACATAATAAATACAAGTGCGTCTGAAAACTTGCGTGTGACGATAAAATGACACATATTCAATTCATTGGAGAATGTGTCTTCAAGTACCTCTCTGGAAACCCCGTCCTACTCTACAGGTACGGAAAGGAAAGCGAGCCTCAACCATTGGTCACGACTAACTCCCCGCACTGGCAATATCCAACCATATAGAGCCTTATCATTTCGGGTAAATAGCAGGCGCTACCTCGCCATGTCGGAATTGTCATTGACGTTGCTAAAACGCCTTCCGAAGATGGTCTGCACTCGACATGTTACCCATGCGTTTGAATTGCACCCGTTTTCTGCTGAACCCAGCGTGTACGTAACACAGCATTGGATTAGGGAGCACCCCCATGGTAGGGCTTGAACCAATAGTAACGTAGATCGAAACATGCGTTTCGTTCTGAATCTGGTCAGCAAGATGCTCTTTTAAAACCTCGCACTTCAGTACGGGGGCGATGACTTTCTACCTTCACTAAACATTAAACATTGGTTCATTGAAAAATGAATCGTTTCCCTAACGTTACTAATGATTTACAACCAAACAATCAAAACGTGGCACTTCCCTAAAAATTTTGATGCTATAGTCATCGTAACGGAAGCGTTTCATAAAAATGTTTAGCTGGCAGGAAGTCTAAGTTTATCAAAAAATGCACGGTTACGCTCCATCGCCATGTTCACTAATCGATCAAAAGAAATGACTTCTATATATGCTTGAAAGTTCTTGTTGTAGCCAAAGTAACCCATGCCATCACTCGTTCGTGAAAGATCTTGCAAATTGCAGCGGTTTACAATGGTCGGAGTGAGATCACAAATCACATAGCAAAACCCTGGAATGTTATCCGAAGCTGGAATTGGACGGCCTTGCTTCGTTCGTACACCTCCTTCTCGAGTCTTCTCCAAGTAGTTGAGGGCCTGCACAACAGGATCCTTTTTTTCTCCCTGGGTTGCATCATTGCGCATGGGCCGTTTGATTTCAACGATCACAATCGAAGCCAAAGGAGGAGTAGGGCTGTCAGAAACCAGTAATGGGCTATCAAAAACATTCAATGCTAATAGATCTGGCTCCTTCGATGATTTTGACCCCGTGATAGGCATTGAGGATAATGTTTTATCCGATGCCAGATACTCATGAAACGCCAATCTTTCATCAATCAACCATAGGTTGCAGTAATCTTGCAGAACTTCCGATGATTCAATTTGCATTGGCATCAAAAGCTTATGGATCATTTCTTCACGAACGTAAGATGCATCCGGTTTACGCTTAATCGCCTTCTTCAATAAGTCTATGACCACTCTACGATGGGTAACATAGTTCGCAAGATCAGATTTTTTTACATCTTCAACCTTACGCAAATAAGAGCTTATTCGTTCATGATAATCTTCAAGAGACTCCCCGTTTTGTGGTTTCATCAGATCATGACCTTCTGTCAGAAGCTGACTCTCCATCTCTGCATATTGGCGATGAAGTACGAGTTCAAGATCTTTATCCGAACCTTCAGGATCAATATTTAATCCTTCTATATTTAGATGTTGAAGAATGGGACGATAACGTGGTGCTTTTTTTGATACAAATTCATGTATTCGATCCTGCACATGTTGATTGATCTTATCAATATATTCACGAAGATGATCGGATATTTTCGCAACAACTCCTTGGCTAATTTCATTCCAGCTGATTTCGGTAGCGTCAAAGAGTCCCCCTGAATCAGGTGAAATATCAAAGTATTTCGTACAGGATCAACTCTTTCATTGAGGAGGCTGGAGCTCACATAGCACATGTAAACGAACTCCTCCCCATTGCTGATCTTACCATGGAGTCCAAGAATATACTTGTTCAACTTCTCCTTTTCAACGAGGCGATCGTCAGCACAATATCCTATAGAGTGAATAGATGAAGTAGTAGATCTAAGTTTAACATGTAGAAGATCAAATTGGATATCTTTGATTTGGATCCAATCAAAGTCTGCGGATGTATGCATGAGACTCTCATATAGACCATTCAGTGAAATCTTATCCCCCCGATCTACAAGCATAATTCTTGGTGCCCCTCCGGGTCGCACAAAATACCACAGGCAATACTCAACGATAGATCTTGCTATAGCAGAAGCTGTCTTGGGCGTATTGGAACGGAAGGGATCCATAAAGCCTCGGAGGTGAATAGATGTATTTCTTTTGATCTGATCATCTGTATCTTGGATGTTATGATTGGAGATTCCCTCGGGGCTAAAATGAAAATTTCTTTGCTTATGTGCACCTTGGTCACTCAAAAAGCAACTCTCAATCTCAACCCTGTCAAATGCTTTGAGCCAGAGTAGTCGACCAATACCTCTTCCTCCTTTGTCAATCTTGTATTGAGTATCAAGCGTAATAAATGATTGAAAGTTTTCATCATTAAATCCGATACCATTGTCAATCACTTTGAAACCAACAATAGGCTCAGAACTATTTGGCAAAGAAGCATCTGATGTCTCATCAAAAAGAGGAGATCCTTCACGTTCAATCATCACAAGAATCTGCCCCTCATCAGCGGAGATTCCACCCGCTTCCAAGCCATGTATTGAATTGATGATCGCCTCAAACAAGGGAAACAACCCCTTGGATTGAGGTAGTTTCGTGTTCCTCAAACGACTTGGAAGATTTGTTTCCAGTTTCATTGTTGACCGGTAACATTTTTGTTGGTTTTCCTAAAGATAGGTTATACCAATGACTGATTCATATCCATGCGTATTGAACACTTGCATAGTCTCATACGAAATGACTGTATTGAGTTGATCCTTTGTCATAACAGCCTCCCAGTGAGTTGATAGTAGTGTCCTATTTCTTCAAAAAGCCAGTTGGTTGCCTCCCAGAACCTATCCTCAACACCATTAAAATGAACCTTCTTGGTCTGGATGCCAAGTTCCTCTGCAATCTCATGGTCCAGCATGGATTGGTATAGATCTGGATGTGCACGATAAAGGTAATGCACCACCGCAGCCTTGCATATATCGGTGATAGACCAAGTTCGCAGGTCACTACCCATGTTTTTGATGATGGCTTGTTGCTCCCTGACGAACGCATCAAAATCACTGTCCTCAGCAATGAGCTCGTCAAATTCCAGTTCCATGAGCACTGTTTTGATGTGTAGCAGGGCATCTACAAATCCATGTAAATACTCGGGCAGATGGGGCTTCATGTTTTTTAATGCTTTAAGGATGTCATCTATACCCGCCTCCCCATGCACACAATGATTTAATGTGAACCGCACTGCTGCACCCTCAATGAGCGTAAAAGACATCATTCCATGAGGCAGTTGGGGGGCGTGATCGGTTTCGTAAACCCTTATCGACGGAAAACTAATTTGCCTCATCCTCTATGGGTACTGGTGATCAACATGAAAGCAAGTGCCCGTGTCAAAAACACCACAACAATGCTTACTACAAGTTTCTGGATTAACATCAAATGTAAAAATGGTACAGATCGTGAGTGGTATCATCTTTTCTCCATCTCCGCCCCAAATATTTGTTTGGCATGAACCCTACGTCTAGTGGAAGTCAGGTAGATGGGAAATCTCATCTTAGGCTTGGGCAACAATCTTAACCGTCAGTAACTGAAACTCACCCAAGAGGATCTTTGAAAGGATGGCAAATATTGATCTAAGAATTAGATCTTTACCAAATGCTTTGCTGGTCTTTTTAGTTCAATCTGTATACACGGCCTCCGACCGTTTGTTCATGATCATTTCATGAAAATGAGACCCGCAATACCTTAAAACATAGGATACTTCCTCATAAAATTACAGATCATTGATCGTCACATAGCCCATGGAATTCACCATCAGCCCTCACACAACCGAACGTAAATCTCTCAATTCCTATCAACTTGCTATGCAAATAGCCTTCCGACCACCACATTTCCATTTTTTGCCTCCTCTCTTTTCGGGTTGGGCAGTCAATATTTACCTCATCGGCTATCCCTTTTGATCCATTCCCATAACAGGAACTTCATCACTACGACGACCTGATCCGCGACCGTGGATTGCATCGGCATCAGCGACCCTGGATACTGCCCACTTGGTAGCCTCCCTTAATAGCACCCCGACTGGTTCTATATTCTTTTTTAGAAACATAGAAGAAGGGTTATCGTTTTCTTTGCACACACCAACCAGAAGACGTTTTATGCATGAGAAATATCCATCCCCCTATCCCCACCTCTCCGATATCGGAATTGCCAAGCATTTTCATGGGCGGTCACACATCCTTACCCCACTCTGTGAAGTTCTCTCTAAATTAAAGAAAGCGGGGCGTGGTGGAACCACTTTGCTGATTGAAGGACCTGGAGGCTCAGGTAAGATTGCTCTACTGGATCAGTGTTGGAAGATGGGAGCCAGTATGGGATGGATCCCTATTGATCTTTCGTACGATTCCATGTGGCACCCCATTGAACTTCTTGCACAGATCAAAGGTCAAGAGGTTCGTGTTCGCCACAGGATACACGGACGAACACTCAAAGACCCCGTACACAGATACTCCGAAATGAGTGCACGCGTCAAACACCTTATTGAAATGATGGACAGGGTACTTGACGGAGGCTCGTCTCCAATTCTCTTGATCAGACGCAAGGCACATTACATCAACTATGACTGGGCCGTGCCACCAAGTATGGCTTCCGTTGTCCGCCATCTCTTCCAACGCATTGAATCTGGGGATCTTGGCAGGCCCGCTGTCTTTATCGCGGCTGGAAATCCACTGACTCGTAACAGTTTCAAAAAAGCAGGCTATCGTTTCCCTGATGAAAATATCAAGGACATTGGGTGGCTCAGCGAAGATGAGGAGCGTTTGATCATCCGAGATTGGATGATCAAGGATGGCAAGGCAAAAGGCCCAACGACTGAATGGGAGGATGCGATCATCAAAGAAACGCACGGGTTTCCACTTTTTACCAGTTCTTACGCACAGCATGCCGCAGATCATCTACTAACCTGTCAAGGAGTTATGACAAGCAATGGGCTTCGGGAGGTTTTAGCTACAGGGCGCGAATCCAAAGACTTCTATTTTCGCCACTACGCATTTGCACATATAAAACGCAAATATGGAGGGATCCTACTTGACTGCATCCATCACGCATCCCCCAACCCCTATCTGCACAAACCAGACATCATGAATGCACTCATGGTTTCAGGTTGTGATCGGCTTGATGCAGAATGTGTATTTGCCCGATATGTACGCTATGGGGCACTCGTGAAGAGCAAGGCTGGCTTCTCTATGCCAATGCAATCCATGTACCATGCATTAGTTCGGATCCAATCGGAGCCAGACCCATTCAAAATTCCCGGACTGCCATGATTCGCCGCGTCAATCGACGAAATTCTCTTATCCCAAAACCAAACTTTTCCATTGTCGTTGACAACAAACTCTTGGACGCTATACACCACGCCTACATCCAATATGATCATCTATCCTTTGGACTCAAAATGACCTTGGGGATGCCTCCATTGCCGCTTTAAGGTATTGCATGCACTCAGCATCACCGTTTTGGTGTTCACCATGAGGATAGATCATCATTAGCTTCTCAAAGTACTCTAATCCAAGGATGCTCATGGAACCTTCGCTTGTGACCATCCCGGTTTTTGGTGCAGACCAAAATCTATGACCTCCCTTTCCGTTGAGTCCTATCATCGACATCTAAATTGAGGTCTTTAATGAATTTTCGAGGATGATCCCTCCCTTTCTTGTCCACTTCAAATCTCTTCGTTTGCACATTCGGGTTCCTGCAAAATGCCTTGAGCTCTTTTAGAAGTTCATCCGTGTCTGGTATTTCATTTCTGATCATCCAGTCCGAAGGCTCAGCCGGCGGCTCACTGCTATGCAAAAGGAGACAATCAACCGCTTGTTGCCAAAGGAATTGATAGATTCGTAGCCCATTGGAGCACGGAATGGTCACTTCTGACAAACCCCAGCGATAGTCATGATTGAGACTAAAAAGTTTCTCAATCTTGATCATGATGGAACTCTCAACCGTCTCTCATGATCAGATCAACCCCATTGCAAAGCGATCTTTCGGGCATCAAGTCCTGTTTCATACCCCATCCCTATCCGATGGATATGGTAGACTCATGAGTTGATCTTTCTTTCTCCCGCATCACTGACGTAGAACGATCCGATTGATTTCTTCAAGATGTGCTCACACGTTCCATTAATGGTAAAAGAACGGACCGACACCACCTATCATTCGTACAATGATCCACTATAGGAATCCTCCCATGCGTCAGTATCTAGATCTGTTACGTCATGTTGTTGATCATGGCCACGAATGCCGTGATCGTACTGGTACGGGAACGGTCAGCGTTTTTGGGTATCAGATGCGTTTTCCCTTGCACGAGGGATTTCCCATTTGTACCACCAAGCGTGTGTGGTTTCGGGGGCTTGCCTGTGAACTTTTATGGTTTCTATCGGGCTCCACCAATATCAAGCCCTTGGTTGATCAAGGGATTTCAATCTGGACGGCATGGCCGCTAAAAAGCTATCTCCTCCATCAGAATCTCACGGTTCCTTCATCTGACTCAGAGGAGTGGGCCTCCTGTCAGTCTGAATTTGAAGAGTTGATTCGAAACCAAGATGGATTTGCCGAACAATGGGGAGACCTTGGCCCCGTCTATGGGAAACAATGGCGTGACTTTTCTGGAGTTGATCAGATTGAAACCGTCATAGAAGATCTCAAGACCGCTCCTTGGAGTCGCCGTCATATCGTCAGCGCCTGGAACCCAGAGCAACTCCCACAAATGGCCCTTCCTCCTTGCCATATGTTTTTTCAGTTTTCCGTCAAGGACCATCAATTATCCTGTCATCTCTATATTCGATCCAACGATCTTTTTCTGGGAGCACCGTTCAATATTGCACAGTATGCACTGTTAACTCATTTGGTTGCACACCAAACGGATCTGGAACTAGGAGATTTGATCTATACCATTGGAGATGCTCATATCTATCTCAACCATTTGGACCAAGTCAATCAACAACTACAGCGACAACCCTACCCCCTGCCGCATTTAAACATCGTCAAAAAACCTCCCACATTGTTTGACTATACATTTGACGATTTTGACCTTCAGGGGTATCAGTACCATCCACCCATCAAAGCACCTGTCGCTGTATGACCCTACTCTATGAGGCATTGATCAAGTTTGAATCATGAAAACTCAGAACCGCCGCCGAAAGTCCGTTCTTGAAGAAGTATACAAGGATAATAGGAAACTTCTTGGGCACGACACTGCATCACCAAAGAACAGACGGAAACTGATCATGGTCATCCTGCTGTTGGTCATCGGTAGTGTAGCGGCATTCTATTTTGGCATGGATGAAGTCTCTTCCCCTAACCCGACCCTTTCATCCGATTTGCCCCCGTCAGAGGCGGAACAAACGCTCCGTGCTTCGCTGGAACACATGTCCAGCCTTGAGCCCAACCAAGAGGATCCGTCCCTCTCTCAGATCTATGGACTCAACGTCAGAACCATTGCCATAGACCCTGGACATGGAGGACGTGACCCTGGTGCTGTAGGACCAGCTGGAATGTATGAAAAAACGCTCACGCTTGATCTTGCCCTGCGATTGGAAAGAAGACTGAAAGCCAAAGGAATCAACGTACTGCTCACTCGTCGGGAAGACAAGACGCTCAGCCTCCGTGAGCGCGTTGATTTTACAAAAAACAATCAAGTGGATCTGTTTCTATCCTTGCATTTCAATGCCCTACCGATAGATACCGTCGCATTCATTGAAACGTTTTATTTTAGCCCCCAAGGAGACGAACGGGCTCAGTCCTTGGCCGCACAAGAAAACATTGGTTCCGATTACAGCATCGGTGAGTGGCAAAACATCCTTGATGAAGCTGGTCAAACCTTGCGTATTGAAGAAAGCCGCAAACTCGCAACTCACATCCAACATGCAATGGTATCCCAGATGAGGGATGTCAACCATGCTCTGGCAGACTGGGGTGCACGCCCCGGCCCCTTTATGGTGTTGATGAGCTCCTCTGTTCCCGCCATTCTGGCGGAGGTTACTGCCATCTCAATGCCTGAGGAGGAGCAGCGTCTGATAGAAGTAGACTATCGCGAAATGCTTGCACATGGCCTTGAGATCGGAATTCTTACTTATCTTTCTGAATCCTAACCCACTTCACTCATAGAATCTTGCAGATGAATAACAATTCAGAGCCTGAAAACGGCAGTCTCCATATTGGAATTGACCTTGGAACATCCCGCAGTGCCATTGCTACCAGCCATGGTAAAAAGAGATGGGTCCACAGTTATGTCGGTTGGCCAACCGATTTTGTGGCCCGACGGATGCTCAAAAAGGATGTTCTCATTGGTACGGATGCCATTGAGCACCGTAACTCTGTCCAACTCGTACGTCCCCTGGAATATGGGGTCATCCGAGATGGAACCGATACCGATGAAAAAGCTGTCCGAGAGCTCATTCGCCACCTGTTCCATCTGGCACAGCCCGCGGAGGGGCAGAAGATTTTTGCAGCCGTTGGCGTGCCGGCTGAAGCACTTCGCGTGAATAAACTTGCCATTCGCAATGCAGTGGGTGAATGGGCAGATACTCTAATGCTGGTTTCCGAACCATTCGCAGTTGCCTATAAGCTCGGAGCATTAAATAATACCTGCATCATTGATATTGGTGCGGGAACCATTGACTTCTGTGTCATGCATGGCACCATGCCCGGTGAAGATGACCAGCGTTCTCTGCGAACCGCGGGGGATCATCTTGATGAACAGCTCTTCAGCCTCCTCAGTGAGCGTTTTGCCAATACCCCTTTCAGCGAGACCTTCGTCCGTGAGCTTAAGGAAAAATATGGAAGCGTGACGGGGGCTTCAGACAAAATTAACGTGAGCATTCCGATTTCTGGAAAGTTTGAGACCCATGACCTGACCGAAGATATTTGGCGGGTTTGTGACTCAATCGTACCCTCTATTGCTGAAACCCTGATTGATTTGCTGAGCACCTATGAACCCATGCTGCAGGAACGGATACGGCATAACATCTATCTGGCTGGTGGTGGTAGCCAAATCCAGGGACTGTCCAATGCCCTGTGTTCCGCATTGGAGGAGTACGGTCAATTCTCGATCTCACCCGTCCATGATCCTCTGTTTAGTGGCGCAGAAGGTGCACTGAGTCTTGCAGAAGATATGCCTGAGGAATATTGGGAAAACATGTAAATCGCCCCCAAGTGATCATCATCGCAGCGGTGGCCCACGAAAATCTCTGTATCGGCCGTGATACCCGCCTTCCATGGCATATTCCAGAGGATATGCGGCGGTTTAAGCGACTCACCTATGGCTCTCCTCTCATCATGGGCCGCGTCACCTGCGAAGGCCTCATTCGTGATTTTGGAGGGCCCTTGCCCGGCAGGAAGATGTTTGCCCTCTCCAGAAATACGGATATCGACATTCACCCCGACATTCAGGTGTGCCGATCTCTGGAGTCCGCATTGCATCATGCACAGCCAGCGAAGCAAATCTTTATTGCTGGAGGTGCAAAAATCTATCAGGAAGGCCTCAATCTCGCGGATCGACTTGAATTAACTCTTGTTGACGGTACCTATGAGGGAGATACGTTTTTCCCTGAATTCAAACACCTGATCGGCTCCCATTTTCGATTGACCCAGCAAGAAATTCATCCTGGGTTTTGCTTCGCCACCTACGACCGAATCTCCACTCCCGAATCAAACTAATCGACTGCTTCCATCAAGAATCGGAAGTGGACAGGGTTTCGTTGATTACTTTTTCATAGTAGTCTTCATACATCGACACGATCGTCTCAGTATCATAGTTGCGAACGACGTACTCTCTCGCCTGATTAGACATCTGTGCATGAAGTTGACGGTTCGTCAGAATCTCAATACTAGACGTTGCAAATGCATCAATATCTCCCACTGGACATAAATACCCAGCTCCGCTTCCTTCAATGAGTTCGGGAAGCCCTCCAATATTGCTACATACCACTGGTACATTGCAAGCCATAGCTTCCAGTGGAGCAAGTCCGAAGGCTTCTGATCCACTGGTCAACAGAAACAGATCTGAAATCGACAGAATCTCCTGAATCGGATCCTGCTTCCCCAGAAATCGCACATTGTCCTGAATCCCTAAATCACGTGATAACTGCTCCACATTGGAACGATCAGGCCCGTCTCCGACCAAGAGTAATTTTGCAGACACACCCACCTGAAGGATCCGATGGAACGTTTCAACCACATGCGACACATTCTTGACACGGCGAAAATTTGAGACATGGACAATGACCTTTTGGTCTGCATCACAGATGGCTCCTCTGAAATGTTCTTTTTCCAGCCGATAAAAGTTCTTGGTATCTATAAAGTTGGGGATGACCTGAATTGGGGCTTTTATCTCAAAGGCATCATAGGTCTCTTTTCGCAAAAAGTTGGAAACGGCCGTCACTCCATCTGACGCATTGATTGAGTATGTCACCACTGGCGTATACGAAGCATCCTGTCCTACAATCGTGATATCTGTTCCGTGAAGCGTGGTCACAATCGGTATCTGTATCGACTGCTGCCTGAGAATATCACGGGCTAAAACTGCACTGGTCGCGTGCGGAATCGCGTAATGTACATGGAGTAAGTCAAGTTTTTCGTATTTTGCAACATCTACCATCTTACTCGTTAGAGAGAGTGCGTAGGGTGGAAAGTCAAACAGGGGATATCGATTGACACTCACTTCATGGAAGTAAATGTTTTCGGTTACTTGATTAAGACGAAAGGGCAAGGAATAGGCAATAAAATGAATTTCGTGCCCTCTCGCTGCCAACGCCTGACCAAGTTCAGTAGCTACAACGCCACTGCCCCCATAGACTGGATAACAAGTAATACCTATTCGCATGATCTATTTTCATCAAACCAGTGGAAACACCAATGCTCCACTGAGGTTGCACTTCTAACTTTTCAAATCTCATGAATCGTCTTTATGCTCTTTTCTTGACCGGATGTTTCCTGGTCCCCGCAGTCACTGCCCAAAACTTTGGTGTCAGTGCAGGAGCAAATTTTCAGAGGCTTACTGATATTTCAATCAATGAGCTGGAAACAAAATTTGACAGCCAGACGGGATGGCATGTTGGTGCTTGGGTTGAACTACCCTTAGGACCAGCAGCTCTGCGTGGGGGTGGACGCTATATGGCAGCCGGTAAATTGTTTGATGGACTCCAGAGCAGTAACCCATCTATCCAAGATCACTTCGAAATTTCCATGGTTGAACTCTATGTTCTACTGCGACTCGGACTCCCATCTCCAGTGGTCAGCCCCTACGTTTTTGCAGGACCCGTCTTTCGATTGCCTACTCAAAATGATGCAGACATCAGTAACGATCTGAAAATTCTGTCGTATGCAGGCGAGATCGGGGGAGGACTCGTATTTAATCTCGGACCCGTGCGCCTCTTCCCAGAAATTGCCTATGTCTTTGGTTTGACCCGATTTATTGAAAAAGAGATTCTACTTCAAGCGATTCGATCACAAGTGGGGGACCCCCAAAAACTGAATACGGCGATGCTCCGTTTATCAGTTGGGTTATAGTTGAAGACAGCCCCTACACAGGTTTTCGGGCTACTACATCAATCTGTTCGGACTGATGCGAATGTGGGGAGGGAAACGTCCAGAATCCTGAAACAGTGGTTCAAATCTTAACCCTAGTGCACGCCATCATAGAATCGGAACCTGCGCTCATCCAACTGAAATGCTCTGCGGGGCACGACAGGCTCAAAATCTTCTACCCATGCGGGAGGCATGTCTGGATCCACCATGGACTGCTCACTATAAAAATGGCGAACTTTACGTCCAAATGGTCGCAATCCAGAATCGGCATGACGGATATAAAAGGCCAAGGCAACCGTTTTCTGCCAACCAGCCACCGTAGAGGTTTCGGTTAAGTTGATGTAGAAGTGTAACTTGCTCTGGTTGGGCAGAAATGCACTGTATTGGAAAGGATCTAAGACACACTGCTCATACGTCGTACATCCTCGAAAATTGGACTCAATTCGATTTCGAACCGTCCATCCAATCAATTCCTGCTCATCAGCTCGCTTGCTCTCAGAAAACATTGCACGGGCAAGCCACATGGTTTCTGCATCCATGTTTGCAACATGAATGGGCTTGATTCCCCACGGGTTGAAGAGGGCATGTGCAACTTCCTGATCGGTGGGGAGATACAACGGAGGCGGAAAATCAAGTGTATAATCGTCTACACCAGTAGGGGGTGCAAACACAATGACACTGGGTATAATGCATGCAAGAACGGCTCCAAAAATGAAACCCATCCAGTACTTATGAAATCTTATACGCATCAGCTTGAGGCTGTTTGTAAAAAATCTTTCAGGGATGTATAATACACAATTGAGGGATCTTATACGTAAACCAACTTGAAATGGGTACATGTTCTCCATCGTAGCCGATGCAAATATCCCCCTTGTGTCACAAGCCTTTCAATCCATAGGTGATGTTGTTGTTCTCAATGCAGAATTGATCACCCCCGAAGTGTGCCGAGAGGCAGATGTACTTCTGGTCCGGAGTGTCACTCCTGTCAATCAGGCCCTTGTATCGCGAAGCAAAATCTCCTTCGTTGGATCTGCCACTGCAGGCATTGATCATGTCGATCAGGATGCCTTAGGACAGCAGGGAATCCACTTTAGCCATGCTCCAGGGTCCAATGCAGACTCTGTGGTTGAGTATGTAATCACGGCACTAATTCAGTTAAGCACCTTGAAAGCCAGACCTCTAGGCGGCTTGACCTTGGGCATTGTCGGATGTGGCCATGTCGGAGGGCGACTTGCACAGCGTGCTCCCGCACTTGGTCTCAAGATCCTCAAAAATGACCCACCGCTGGCTCAACAAAGTGCTGACGAGTATGTGGATCTACACACCGTGCTAACAATGTCCGACATTGTCACATTCCATGTACCCAAATCGCCCGATACCTATCATATGATCACAGAAGCTGAGCTGCGATCCATGAAATCCAATGCATGGATCTTGAACACTTCTAGAGGAGATGTCCTTGACAATCGGGACCTCAAAGCCCACCTATCCAGAGGCGAGTTAGAGGCCTGTGTGCTTGATGTATGGGAAAATGAACCAACACCTGATCCTGAACTCTTAAAAAGGGTCACCTTTGCTACACCCCATATTGCCGGTCACTCTGTTGATGGAAAACTTCAGGGAACCATGATGCTCTACCATGCTGTCATTGAACATTTTGGCCTTCAGCCGTCCTGGGATCATCAGCAAGGTTTACAGAAGGATTTGCCATCTCCTCTTTCCATTCCCCCGCAATCCAACTGGTTATCGGTCGTAGCTCGGCATCTGTATGATCTGGAATCTGATGATGCACGCATGCGAAACATACTCTGTGTCCTAGAAGATCAAATGGCTTCCCGATTTCGTGACCTTCGACGCAACTACCCTCCACGCCGGTCCTTTCATCTGCATACCTTGAAGGAGGTGCCCAGGGAGCATCTGCGGGCGGTTCGTGATGGACTCCAAGTCCATTACTTATATCCGAAGGAGCGCAGGAATTGATCACGGTTTCTCCAGTCCTTACGAACTTGAACAAACAGTTTCAGATACACATCTCGCCCCAAAAATGCTTCAATGTCCCGCCGGGCAGCCATGCCAACCGCCTTGAGTGCATGGCCTTTGGCACCAACCAAAATTCCCTTTTGACTCTGACGCTCAACAACGATTTCGGCTTCAATCAGATCTTTACCTTCATCTCGCTCTATAAAGTTGGAAATCTTTACCGTTGAAGAATAGGGCACCTCCTGACGAAATTTTTCAAACACTTTTTCACGGATAATTTCTGCGACAAAAAATCGTTCGGGATGCTCACTGATCATGTCGGGTGGGTAAAGGGGATGCCCCTGGGGAAGTAGCCGACTGAGTTCTTTCATCAAAGACTCAAGATTCAGTCCAGTGAGTGCACTGATCGGAATGATGGACTCAAATGAGTGTTCGTGGCTGTAGGCATCCACCAAAGGGAGCAGTGCCTCCTGACGCACGAGATCTGTCTTGTTGAGTGCAAGGATGGCTGGACGGTCTTTGATCGCTTTCAGGCTATGCAGATCAGGTTCACCGACGCGTGCATCCACAAGAAAGATGATCAGATCCGTATCGTCGACAGATTCCTTGACCCTCTGCATCATCAGCTGATCCAGAGATGTGTGAGGATCCATGATGCCTGGAGTATCCAGAAAGATGATCTGCAGATCATCTTTCGTCAAAATTCCCAGGACCCTATGGCGAGTTGTCTGTGCCTTTCGAGTAACGATGGAGAGCTTTTGGCCAATGAGTGCATTCATCAATGTACTTTTTCCTACATTTGGCCTACCGATCAAGGTGACATAGCCACATTTGTAGTCCTGTGTCATCATCTAACGCTTGACCAGCTGTGCCATCTCTGCCACAGCATTGCCCAATCCGACAAAGATCGATCGTGCAATCACGGAAAAGCCTATGGATACTTCGCTGATATGGGGTACAGCATCTGCAAAACACCGATAGTTATGATAGTTGAGTCCATGGCCAGCATGAACAACAAGACCACATTGATGGGCATACCCGGCCGCTGCTTCAAGTCGAAACAGTTCCCGCGTTTGATCCTCTTCCTCAGTAGCATTGGCAAAATCCCCTGTATGCAGCTCTATGGAAGATGCACCTGTATCTCGGGTAGCATCAATTTGATCCATGTCCGGGTCAACAAAGAGAGCCACCTCCTCGACTCCAGCATGTTTCAATCGAGCGACCGTCTGATACAGCACTCGGTGATGCAAGATCACATCAAGTCCTCCTTCTGTAGTAATTTCTTCTCTACGCTCAGGAACCAATGTCGCCAGATCTGGACATATCTCACAACAGATTCCAACGATGTCATCGCTGACCGAAAGCTCAAAATCAAGCTTTCCCTGGACGACTTCCTTGAGCCGCCGAACATCCTGATCATGAATGTGACGGCGATCTTCCCGTAAATGAAAGACGATCCCATCCGCTCCAGACTCCTCGCACAAGCGTGCCCCCTCTACTGGATCGGGAAATAATTCACGACGTGCATTACGGAGGGTTGCAATATGATCAATGTTGATCAGTAGATTTGTCATCCGTTGATAGTTTAACGTTGTCTTAAACCCACAAAATTTGTCTCATCTCCTGTATATTTAGTGCGAAGTGAGCATTTTTTCACTTTCGTGACAACAAAATGAATTGCTACGGGTTACATCTTGGTTCACTTTGTGAATGTTTCGTGGCTTTTCATTAAATTATTTCATTAAACAGTTACTTTTGGGTAATGGTCAATCAAAACGTTAAAATTGCTATTCAGGCCGTGATGGCCGTCCTCATTGTAGTTCTTGGCTTCTGGCTCTATCGTTCCATCACCGAACCGTGGGAAGCCATTGAACGCCAACAGGCGTTGACGCAAATGACGCGTCAACAGATGGTTCAGGTGCGAACTGCCCTCACTCATTACGAGCGTGAGGTCGACAGTTTCCCTGCTACCCTTGACTCTTTGGTTCTGTGGCTTCAGACCGATTCACTGGTTGTTGCCAACCCGAATCAGATTTTTGACACCGAAATCAATCTCGATTCCCTGATTTACTCTCCCCGGACTGGAAATGCGTTCCAATATGCCCTCAATGACACGGGAAGAGTGGCGATCTATCAGCTCATGGACCCCGACTCTGAGGATTTCATTGGCTCTGATATTCCAGACATTACTCTTCTCAACGCTGCCAGTTGGGAATAGCGTCTCTATTCAGGCATAGCTCCTGTCATTGGAGATCTGGCTTCACAGCCGGGAAAACTGCTTTCTTTGGGAGCATGGTCCGATGTTTGTGTCTTTTATTGTTTGCAGCTTGGATATTTTTTCCGGTGGACGGTCAATGTATTCAGGAGGATACATGGATCCCAACGACCTTTGAGCCTGGGTCCCAGCTTCAGCTGTTCACGCGATGGATTGAAGTACCCTCCGATGACGGATTCCTGATCTTTCTTCCCTCAGATTGGGAATTGGTCACAGCCACTGCCGTCCGTCAGGCCTATCGCCATCTTGATCTTGACATTGACCGTATCGCACAGGATCAGTATTTACTTTCGTCTTCCAGACCGCTTCGGGGTGATATTGAGGTCATCCTTGAGATTGTAACGGATGATCAGAACGCCTTTGAAGAGTATCGCGTCTCTATTGCACCCGCAGTAAAGGTTGGATCAAGATACCTTCAGCAAGATGGATCTATCCGCTATGGTGACATGCGGGCACATCCTTCCTCTGAAACAGGAACAGCGCTCGCCTTTGATCACCTAACCCTACCTCTTCATGTTCTCCCCCAATGGCTTGTGCCATTGAGTGACAGTCATACCTTGGAATTCTGGATCCAGACCACTACGCTCAATACCGTTGTCATTTCTTCATGGGATGGCTCCGAAACGACCCCCTATCCCATTGAGCTCATCGTAGACCCGCACGGACGAATGCGGTATTACCGCAATACATCCGGGCGGCATGTGACGCTGGTTACCGAGGCCCCCGTGGCCGATGGAAACTGGCATCACATTGCCCTTGTCAACGATGCTAAAACAAGATGGACCCGCCTCTACCTTGACGGCGAACTTGCAGACTCCTTGATGGACCCCATGGCGATCCATAGTAGCGGGCCTTATTCAGCAACCATTGGTGGTCGCGATCATGCTGACGGGATCGGTTTCGTCAACAAGTTCATTGGACAGATGGATAATGTGGCACTTTGGAGCTCTTCCTATGACCAAGCACAAATTCGGTCCATGATGGACCAGACGATACCCCGAACCGATGTCTATTATTGCGACTTTGAATCCAGAGACTGTCTAAAATATTTTGACCAACAGAACCTGGGCGATTACTTGGTCTCAGGCGGGCCTGTCATTGAAACCCCTGACTATGAATTTCGTGGACTTGTTTTTGACCCAGGAGTGATGCTGACTTGGAACAGTCTCTCCTCTCCATCGGCATCCTTTCTGATTCACCGATCTGAAGATGGGATCCATTTTGAAGAAATCGCCCGCGTGGATCAATCGCTTGTAGATCATCAGTGGTCCTATACCGATCAGACTCCACTGAATCAGGTGGTCTTCTATCGATTATTTGAAGACGCACATGGATCCGTATCATCACCATTGGGCACCATCAAACTGGGTCTTGGGGCACAGACACCACCCCCTGTTGCTGAAATTCTTGGGAATTATCCAAATCCTTTTAATCCACAGACCATCATCACCTACGAGGTCCATGAACCCCAGCATATCACCATGTCCGTGATCAATCTTTCAGGACTGGTGATTGCCACACTGGTTGATCGTCATCACGAAATGGGTGTCTTTGAAGCGTCATGGGATGGAACAGAACTCTCCAGTGGTACGTATTTTTTACGCCTGCAAGGACGCAATGGAGTGATCCAGACCCGACAGATTTTACTTACCAAATAATCACATGAACGTAAAATACTTTGGCCATTCCGTCTTACAGATTGAAACCTGTGGACACAAGATTCTTTTTGATCCTTTTATCACGGACAATCCACTGGCAGAACGGGCGACATCTCTTTCCTCGCTTCGCCCCGATGTCATTTTCCTGACCCATGCTCACTTTGATCACTGGGGCGATACGCTCACGATCGCCAAACAATGCAATGCACTGATCGTCGCCAATCACGAAATCATCCAATATGTTAAAAACAGTGGATATGACAATGTGGAAGCGATGAACATTGGCGGATCAGGAGTCTTTGAATGGGGAACGGCGACCATGACGTATGCACGTCATTCCTCTTCCTTTCCTGATGGCACCTACGGTGGAAATCCCAATGGCTACCTGATCCAGTCCCAAGGGATCTGCGTCTATAATGCAGGAGACACCGACACCTTTTCAGAAATGTCGTGGATCGGACAGGACCATCACATTCAATTGGCCCTGCTTCCGATCGGAGATCTGTTTACTATGGGACTTGGAGGGGCCATTCGAGCTGCCCGTTTACTCAAGCCAGAGTTAACGGTACCGATTCATTACAATACATTCCCACCCATCCATGCTGATACCGATAGGTGGCTAGAGGCAATGAAGAAGTCAAATCTTGCAGCTCGCGTTCTGAACCCTGGAGAATCCATTGAACTTTAAGTTATTGGATGCAGCAAGGAACCCCAAAGGTTGAACAGGCACAGAGACAGGACTTACATGCACTTTTTCAGACCAGTCAAGTCCTCAGCAGCACCCTAGAGCTGTATTCTGTGTTCAGCAACTTGCTGCTGACCACCATGGGAAAGCTGCTTGTCTCACGGGGACTCGCACTTCTGTATGAGACCGATCAGCGTCAATGGCGCATTATCGTCGTAAAAGGCGTTTCCTCCATTGAAGAAGGCTCCGTGCTGGAATTGCCAGAACTCACATCTGGTGAGCTCATCGCAGGCGAAGAAATTCCTGCCAGACTGCATGCATTCGGAATTCATCTGTTACTTCCCGTGCACGATGATCAATTGGTGCTTGGTGCTATTGCACTGGGTCAAAAAGCCACTGGTGCACCCTTTCAGGAGGAAGAACTCCAATTCGTGCTGTCACTGGTGAACATGTCCTCTGCCTCTGTCCGCAATTCCCTGATCATGGAGGAGTTACGCAAGACCAATCTTGATCTGGATTCTACTGTCCGTCAACTCAATACCCTCTTTGATTTATCCAAGGAATTTAATACTACCATTGATCGCAAACATGTTCTAAAGATTTTCTCGTTTGCCCTGATGGGCCATATGGTCGTTCAAAATTATCAGTTTTACTTGAGGCGACCAGAAGATCACCATACCTTTGAACTTGTCTCTGGCAATGAGTCAAAAATACAATGTCTGCCCGAGACGTTTCTTACAGAGGTGGAAGATACATTAAGAGCCACCCCAAGAGATCTGCTGGATCAACATGATATTGCCCTGATTCTTCCCATCCGACAACAGGGAGTGGTTTACGGACTGCTTTGTCTTGGAGGAAAACCAGATGGGGCCCCCTATGATCAAAATGATGTAGAATTTCTCTATGCCTTGGGAAGTTTGGCAGTCACATCCATCCAGAACGTTGAATTGATTGAAGAACGGATTGCAAAGCAGCGAATGGAAGAGGAACTACGTACTGCCCGAACGATTCAGCGTCGTCTGCTTCCAGACACGATTCCTGACATTTCGGGGCTTGAAGTGTCCACCCTCACCCTATCCAGCCGAGAAGTTGGAGGCGACTACTTTGATGTGGTTCTGTTAAACAATGACAGAACCCTTTTCATGATCGCCGATGTGACGGGGAAGGGAGTTCCTGCTGCACTTTTAATGTCCAGTATTCATGCGTGCACCCATATCATGCTGCCCATGAACCTGTCGCTCCAGGAAGCCATTGAACATACGAATCGCGTCCTGTATGACAATACGGATCCTGACAAGTTTATTACAGCCTTTGCAGGGATCCATCATCCTGATCATTCTTTATCCTTTGTGAATGCGGGTCATGAGCCTCCCCTGCTGATCCGCTCCAATGGGGAGGTAGAACATCTCTCTGATGGTGGTCCCCTTCTTGGCATTCTTCCAGATTTGACGTATGATTCCGGTTCAATCCATCTCTCTCATGGTGATCTCGTGGTCATGTATACCGATGGGGTCACTGAAGCGATGGGTAAAGCCATGGAAGAATACTCTGCCAATCGACTGCTCAATCTTATTCTCGCCAATAGAGAATCGTCCGTCTCTGTATTGACGGATCTCATTCAAAATGATATTGAAGCCTTTACGGGCCCCGTTGAAACGCTCAGTGATGATCGCACGCTGATTGTCATCAAAGCCACCAATGATGGGTAAACCTTCTTCTAACCTTAACATCTCAATTACATGAAATTTTTTATTGATACTGCCGATTTATCCGAAATCCAGGAGGCCAAGGATATGGGACTCCTAGATGGGGTGACAACGAACCCCTCCCTGATGAAGGTTGCCGCCGAGCGTGCGGGTCAGCCTCTGGATTTTGCTGATCACATTGGCAAAATCTGCGATCTCGTTCCAGGGGATGTATCCGCTGAAGTCACCGCTGTTACGTTTGACGGGATGATGATACAGGGACGCGAACTTGCAGCCATTCGAAATAACGTGGTGGTGAAAATACCCCTGATTCTAGATGGCATTAAAGCGATCAAAGCCTTGGCGCAGGAGGGAATCAGATCCAACTGTACGCTATGTTTTTCACCAACACAGGCGCTGCTAGCCGCCAAAGCTGGTGCCGCCTACATCAGTCCGTTCATTGGACGGTTAGATGACGCTTCATCCGATGGAATGAAACTGGTCCAGGAAATCATTGAAATCTACAGCGTTTACGGGTATGACACTGAAGTACTCGCTGCCTCCATCCGCCACCCCATGCATGTTCTTGAATCTGCATTGATGGGAGCCCATGTAGCGACGATGCCACTGAGTGTCATCAAGAAACTTCTCTATCATCCTCTCACGGATATTGGACTGACTCAGTTCATGGACGACTGGTCGAAATTTCAGGAACAGTCTTGACTGCTGGCATTGATGGAATTTATTTCACTCGGCCGTGACCATGATATAGGTGCAAGCTGTCACTTTTTGCATATTGATGACATCGGTATCCTGCTTGATGCAGGTGCAGATCCAAACGAGGAGGGCCCGGCTTCCTTGCCTGATTTTTCACCGATCCAACATCGGCAGGTGGATCATGTCATGGTGTCTCATGCCCATCACGACCACATTGGATCTCTTCCGGCCGTGAATGCACGATGGCCAATGGCACGATTGCACCTCACCCATGCCTCGCAGTCACTGACGACCCTCATGCTCTATGCTTCGGAAAGACTCCAACAGCGAAAGTACTATGAGGGATCTTCTCCCTTTCCAGCATTATTTGACGAGGAAGATCTTGATGATGTGTTTGATATGTTTCATTCCCATCCTTATAATCGGACATTTCCGTTGGATACCAAGAAAACTGCGGCAGAGTTTTATTATTCAGGCCACCTACTTGGAGCCACTGGTGTCTTGATTACCACCGCTGAGAATCAACGAATTTTTTATACCAGTGACACACGCTCTGAAGATCAAACCATCATTCCGGGTGGAAAATATCCTTCCGCGCCAGTTGACGTACTGATTATGGAATCTACTCTGGGGGCAGATCCTGTTGCCGAAACCGTCACTCGCCCAGAGGAAGAGATCCGATTTGCACACCAGCTCAAAGCCGTTCTTGATCGTGGTGGATCGGTTTTGATCCCCGTATTTATGCTCGGACGTGCACAAGAAATTCTTGCTCTTCTTGGCCGCTTTAAAGACGAGCGTATCCTTGATCCAAAGACTCCCATCTACACCGCAGGTGGACTGCGAGAGGTCTCTCGTATTTATGATGCTTTTCGGAACTCTACGCCACGAATAGATCCAGATTTTGAGGTGTATTCTGTGGATCAGATCCGATTTCCACGAACCCGTAAGGCTCGTCAGAAGGCATTCAGTCGTCCGGGAATCCATGTGTTAGCCAGTGGGATGATGATCGAAAGAACGCTGTCGCATCAGATTGCCATGGAATTTTTGGAACATGAGCAACATGCCATCTTCTTTGTCGGGTTTGCCAAGGAGGACCTTCCTTCGGGAAAACTCCTCCATGCAGCACAAAGCGGAGCCGAGGGTATCATTCTCAGTCATGAACGCGGGATGCAGCCCATAGCATGTGAAGTAGATCGATTTCGTTTTAGTGGCCATGCCCACCGCAAAGAACTCACTGAACTTGCCGTCAGCCTCCAGCCCAAAACCATTATTCTCATTCATGGACAGACCGATGCGAAGAAATGGCTCAAAGAAGAATTACGACAACATTGTCCAGACACCCGTATTCTCATACCTTCTCAAGGTGAAAAAACGTCGATTGTGTTACGTTAACCACATGAACTATTCGGCAGACCAATAAAAGACTCATTCAGTTTCATCCACATCAGATGGAAACGATTTTCAACTTTGATTTTCATGGATCGGTAGTCTGTTTCAACATCTGAATAAAGACTATGAAAACGATCTATGGACTCTATCTTCTCATAAATTGTCACCTCATTCACTTTGAAGTAGCGACTGACGCGAATGTCGTCACTTCAAGAATGTAGCCCTTAAACACACAAATCTGACCAAACTAATGGACAACTCTCAGCTCACCCGACTTCTTCAATCCGTTGATCGCACTGGAGATTACTGTATAGGCGATAAAATTTTTGCCTTCATGCCTCAAATTGAGGTTGATGGAGTAGGACAATTATCCTTTCCTGTTACTGAGCAACAAATTGATCTGCTGATCCACTCAGCCGAACGGGCACCTTTCGGAAAGGGAACCGAAACCGTGATTGATACCTCTGTGCGTGATTGTTGGCAGATAGATGGAAGCCTCATTCACATCACTGGTAAAGCTTGGTCGGAGTCATTCAATAAAATCATGAAAGAAGTTTCAGAAGGTCTTGGACTGGATGATGATCAGCTTCATGCAGAGATCTATAAACTTCTCGTCTATCAGAAGGGAGGCTTTTTTTCTGCTCACAGGGATACTGAAAAAGTGAAACGAATGATTGGCACCCTGTCATTGTCCCTTCCTACCGTAGGAGAGGGCGGGGAACTCATTGTTCTTCACGGTGGAAAAGAGGCCATCTATGATATGAATGTCCAAGAGCCCTCGGAGCTCGCTTATGTTGCATTTTATTCTGACTGTGTTCATGAAGTCAAGCCCATCACTGAGGGACATCGTGTTTCACTCATCTTCAATTTATTTCTAAAATCCAACAGTAAGTGGATCGGGGCACCCAATCACGATACATTATCAGAAAAAATTCAGGAGTTTTTGACCGAATGGAAAACCCATGGTCAAACAAATAAGATGGTCTGGCTTCTTGAACATTCATACAGCACTGGTGGCTTCTCTTTTGATACTTTGAAGAGGATTGATGCAACCGTTGCAGAGGTTTTAGGGCAGGCTGCGATCAATTCAGATTGTAGTATGCATGGAGCTGTTCTTCACATTGAAGAGAATGGTCAACCCGACTACGATGACTATTCCTATTGGGGAGATACTACTGGAGATGATTGCTCCATGGTTGAAGTATATGATCGTAGTGAGTATCTCAAAGACTGGGTTTCACTGGATGGTACCCATCCACCCCTCGGCGATATTCCTATCCATCAAAATGAACTGCTTCCTCCCGATGCTCTTGATGATGCGGAGCCCGACGAGAAAGTATTGGAGGATTATACGGGCAATGCTGGGCCTACGCTTGAACAATTCTACCACTTCGCAGCTCTTGTCGTCTGGCCGAACGACAAAACCGTAGAAATCCTATCAAAGGTGAGCATTGATCAGGCACTATCATGGGTTTCTACCCAGCTCACTGAGGTAACGGAAGAGGAATTTCATCAGTTACTGTCTCATCTCTCCAAGCACTGGCCGGAAACGACTCATTCGTACAGTCAGCATCCCCGTGCAAAAATGATTGAGTTGATCACTGCTTCAGGACATTTTGACATCGCCATAGATTTTCTTGATCGAATCGTTGTACATCAATACAACACCAGTGAGAATCAAGCACTTGCCAAACTACTTCCACACCTCAACCATGAGTTATTGAGAAAATTTCTACCCCAGCTTGTTGAAAATAGTATGATGAAGTATCCTACTGAAGTCATTTCGTTGCTTGCGCTGATACTTGAGAATCTTGATGAGGCTAATCGTGCATGGAAAGAACTGATCCGAAAGGCACTGCGGTTATTGATCTCAAATCTGAATCAAATCATGGAGGCCGGTACCGAAAATTCACCAGACAGAGAATCTTATTTTCACCATATCAGGTCCTTCCGCGTTTCGTACTCCAGGAATGAAAGACTGTCTTGGGACAGTCGCTCAATCCAAGAACTTTTCTATCTTGCTCATCGCTTTGAACTTGCTGATAAAGCTGTTGAAGCTGCAAAAACCGTTGTAAATTTCCCAACGGTGGCCACACCAGACCGGGTTATCCCCAAAGCGTTACAATCACTCTGTGATCAAGAAGAGGATCACTGTGCTTGGGAGTACTATAAAATTCTATGGGAGCATTCAGCCAAGTTTCTACTCCAGCGTAGCAGTGTTCCTCCCGCCAAACCTGATGACTGGACCATGGATGTATCATCAATCTCATCCAATGATCACATCACCAGAGATCTACGAACATTCTGCTTAGATCCTACTGCGAAAACCATGCGATTCACAGTCAATCAATCTCTACGCAAGGAAATTCGAGGAATCATTGACCGACATCATCTGGACTTAGATTATCGTACAATCAAGCAGGGCAGACCGTACACATTGGTGTGCACCAAAAACCGAAATAGTTACAAGCGTAGACTTGAAGAATACTCAGACGATGTAAAGTCTATGGATATTTTACTCCGAGAGCAACCAGACTGTAAACCGTCTGACGGAGACGGAAAATTTATTCAGGCTCTGGCATCTGCAAAGGCATTGGGGAACCAATATATCTCTAAGAGTTAGGCTTTGGTTGATCATGATTAACACTGATTTCTCTGTTGGCTTTCACCTTTGACATCCATTCTGCAGATTTCATCTTGGCGATTTTTAATTGAAATTACGATAGCTGTCAGCCCAAGTCTTCTGACTGTGCACTTGTCAGAAATTATTGGGGAATTGGGTCGTACTATTTAATTCTTGGAGTTGTAGAGTCAAGAGGTCGGCGGCGCGTTTCTTATGTCCTACGGGTCATTCGCTTTCGTTGTTCACGCACCCATTGGTAGGCACCCATAAGTCGTTTCCGACCTCCTGCTCGTCAAACCGGACATGCGGATTTCCCGCATCCGGCTTTCAGTTGATCTCATGACTTCGCCCACGGAAGGTCTTTGGTCGTTACTACAAGGCGGTCCAATCCATAGGTCTCCCATAGATATGCATCTAAGAAGTGCACATATTTCCCAGTTTGCACCTTGTACTTGCGACAGAACCACTGTTGTAACCGCTTGATTGTGTGAATATCTGTGCCCGTCAGAAAAAGCCCATTTTTTGACGGGCACTACTTAGACGATGTGGCTTATTTTCAATCTCCCTTTGAACATATAGAAAAAGATATCCTGAGGGCATCCGAGTCCTTCCCATTGAAGAAACAGGTCCAGATCTTGCTGGGCTTCCGAGGCATCGGACTGATTTCTGCTATGCACTTGATGTGTGAAGTTGGAGACTTCAGGCGATTTGACCGCCCGACGAGTCTCATGGCTTACTTGGGATTGGTTCCCTCTCAACGATCATCGAGGAACACCATTCGGACGGGTTCCATCACAAAGACGGGGAATGCACATGCACAAAAGGTCTTGGTGAGTGCAACTATGAAGTACCGATTTGCTCCACGAATCAGTGTTGGGCTTGAGCAACGACAGAAAAAGTGCGATGCCTCAACAATAGCCATTAGTCAACGGCCTCAAAAACGTTGTCACAAACGATTCCCTGATCTCAATAACGCAAGCCATTCAAAGTCGCCGCGGTTGCAGTGGCTCGTGAACTGATGGGCTTTCTCTGGGAGGCGTTACAACCACCCTCACATGAGAGCACAGATGAGTGAACGATGGTCTGGCTTTTTCAAGTCAACTCCCGTTGAAAAAACCCGCAGTTGACCGATCCTCATGGAGAAAGAGTCCGAAGCATAGATGGAGGGCCCAAGATATTACTTTTCGGTAGCGATTCTCGCGAGCCCGAGTTCAAAGATCTTGACAGCTCCGACGTATTCAAATATTGAGGATTATGGCATATTGCCCCCTGTATGCGGACATCAGATTGATAAACCGTCGAAATTGCTGAGGACTCTTTCTCCATGACGATCCGTCCAAATTACAACAAAATGTAATCTCTATTCATACATATCGCCCCAATATGGAACCTTCCATTCTACACCAGTAATACTTTTATGGACTTCAAAAAACGCGGGCTACCATTCCCCGTAAATAGCCCATGTTTGCAATCTACGGGTTGGATGAATCAGATAAGTAGAAATGATCATCTACCTACGGGAGACTCGTTCCCCATACATCAAAACCGTTTCTTTCCTTGCGTGCAAACATATCAAAACCTCCCCCGCGGAACTCTCGGACTCGTCTTACTAAAACTACCAGAACCAGAATCACCCGGTTCTTGGTCATAAGTGAAACTAACGGAGGACACCCTGCAACATCGAGTGGGCATCAATAGATATTCCAGTGCTTTGGGGTGGAGCAATACTCGAAAAAAATCCAAAACACCCTTTTTCGGGCGGGGCGGCAATATAATGCACCCTTTGCCAGCAACCACCTCTGACTCAGCCGCACCGCCCATCAAGCATATGTCGCAGGGGGAGGGGGATGCGTCCACTTGAGGGCGTAGACATAATTCTACGGCTGAGGATAGTCAGACGATATATGTGCAACACCGCCCCTATATCAAGTTGATCCTGTAGGAGTTTTCAGGACTTTTCGGGATACTCTGGTTCTGAACAATTTTAAGCATTCTGCTTCCAATGGAAACACCAGTGGAGCGGGCGTATATAATTCATTTCATTATTTCTGATCAATGCAGGATTATCAGTTTTGGGCGATGGTTGGGGGTATTATTGCCAACCTTGGATTCCTATGGAAAATATGGAGTGATAGCCGAAAAGACACTCAAGTTTTACGGTCAGACATGAATCAGATGCACCTTGACCTGTCCCAACGCTTGGGCCGCTTGGAGGGGAGGCAGGAGGAAAGAGACTCGTCCTCATGTTATGTGGACGAGTCTGTATCTCTGAGAACTGAGGCGGTCTCTTGAGTTCCTTAGTGGCGTAACCCTGCCTCCCAAAACCTAACTATTTCTTGAACATGTATTCCTTGCAGTCTACGGCCGCATATTGATCACGTCGTTCACGGTATACTTAAAAAGGGAATCCTCCTGATTGCGGGACTGCTGGGGGTTCGCTTTGATGCCATGCTCCGCGAGGTATTTTAGGAAAGCGATTCAATGGCTTCCTGCCTCGTAGGTGCTTTGGTTGATGTGCTGAGGAGGATACTGACGCTTCCCATCGTGATCGATATGTAGCATCTCGTAGTGATTTGGCACACGTAGGGGGATTGAGTATTCAGGCATTACTCAAAGGTTTAGTTGTGGTCTTCTCCTCCTCTGTTCCACTTCCTTGAATGTCCAGAGTCCTGTCTTGATCTCTGTTTCAAGGGAGGCTCTATTGATTAATCTATCCTAAGTCTCTTGACAGTGAGTCACCGAAAAACTTTTGAGGGTATGGGTAGTACTATCCAATTCTTCTCATTTCCATCTGGTTATCAAATGAAACCTGTTAAGAAAATTTCCATTGACAAGAATCAACCCAACATTGAACTTGACAAAATTAAAGAGAGGCTACAGATCTTGTTGAGTTTCTTGACGATCTTGACAAAATTCCCTGTAAACCGAAACGTGTTGAAATACCTTTTCCCTATGGCAATCAGGGAGAGCCAAGACCTTGGGGCAGTGGTGTCTGGGAGTAGGACTTGAAACGCCGTTATTGGCTGGATTCTCCCCTTCGTTGCAGCCACCCTACCGTCAGAAGAAGAAGGATCGCGAAAACAATTAATAAGGTGGCCACCGCTAGGATTGCAGGGCTGATCTGCTCTCGAATTCCAGCCCACATCTGACGAGGAACCGTACGTTGCTCTACGCCTCCCATAAATAGGATGACGACAACCTCATCAAAGGAGATCGCAAAAGCAAACAGTGCCCCCGAAAACACTCCCGGTGCAATCAATGGAAATTGCACCCTCCGGAACGTCGTCCAAGGCCCCGCCCCTAAATTTGCTGCCGCACGATTCAGTGTAAAATCATAAGCAGCTAATGTCGCCGTCACAGTGACAACCACAAAAGGGACTCCCAATACCGTATGTGCCAAGATGATGCTTACATGGGTCTGCCCCAAACCAAGATCTGAGTAGAAGAAAAACATCCCAGCAGCTGCAATAATCACTGGGGTCACCATCGGAGAAATGATCAAACCCATGATTGTTCTTCGGGCTGGGATTGCAGAATTTGCCAAACCCAGTGCTGCCAGAGTACCCAGTGCAGTAGCCAAAATGGTTGCACTTACGCCTATCACGATGCTATTGACTAAACTCTTGATCCAAACATCATTGGTCATGATCTCTCTATACCATCGCAACGACCATGCTTCAGGATCTAAACGGAGCATTCCTTCGGTGAAGGTGAAGTAAGGCTCAGCATTAAAGCTCAACGGAATGATGACAATGATTGGAGCCATCAGAAATACAAATATGAGCGTACATATCAATAGATAGATGACCCGTCCGATACTCATTCGCATGTGATCCTCATCATCTTAATCCAATTCTATCAATGCCAATCAGCCGCTCATAGACCATATAGAGAATGAGTACTCCCACTAACAATACACCCCCTAAGGCCGCCGCAAGTCCCCAATTCAATGAAGTTTGCATATGGTAGGCGATCATGTTAGAGATTAACTGTCCGTCACTGCCACCAACCAATGCAGGTGTAATGTAATACCCAATGGCTAAAATGAACACAAGAAGTGCACCTGCACCTACTCCAGGAAGAGACTGTGGCCAATAAACCCGTAGAAAAGCCTGCAGAGGCGTAGCACCTAAGGATGCTGCGGCATTCATATGGGTCGCTGGAATCCCTCGCATCACAGAATAGAGCGGTAATACCATAAAAGGTAATAACACATGCGTCATCGCGATGATGGTTCCAGTCATGTTGTAAATCATAGATAAACGACCATCCTCACCGATCAACCCTAACGCCACAAAAAGATCATTTAAGACTCCTTGATTCTGTAGCAATACGATCCATGATGTCGTTCGAACCAGTAGCGAAGTCCAAAAAGGGATCAGTACTAAAATGAGGAGTAGATTTCCTTGACGGGGAGGCGAATCAGCGATGAAATGTGCAACAGGATAACCGAGTAGCAAACAGAGCAATGTGATCAACCCGCTCACCATTAACGTTCGTAAAAAAAGGCGTAGATAGATTCGTCTCTCTTCTGGCTGTCTGGCGATGGAACCATCCGAAAGGATCTGCATGTCCAAAGCATTCCAGTAGTGACGTGCAGTGTATCGTTCCCCCGTCACTTTGATTGCATGCCATGTTGCCGCATCTGCCCATAGGGAGTCTACCGAGATCATGATCTCACGCCAGGTGCCTTGACCCGTTGTACGCAGCTCTCGTTCGGTACGCGTCACCAACCCTCGAAAACCTCCCTGCACTCGATTGATTCTTCCAGCAACTCGCCCAATGGTGCGTTCGGATGATGCGTGCTTGATTTCTTCAGCTAACGTTGCAAATATTGCCTCTGATGGAAGCTCGTTTGCATCCCAATCGCTGAGTAGAGCCAAAGTCTTTGGAAGTGCATCTGCAACCACTGGATCATACACACTACGCATCAACATAGTCCCCAGAGGTGCAACAAAGGTCACCCCAACGAAAATGACCAAGGGGGCGACTAAACTAAGAGCTCTTAATCGTACACGAACATCTGGATTGCCAGGCAATCTTAGAGGGCCAGCCATGCACTAAATCGCTCATTCATTTCATCTTGATGATTCGCCCACCATTCCCAGTCATACGGCAAAGCATTCGCTATATTCGCTGGACTTGCAGGCAGATGTGGTGCCATTTCCACACCAGCCACAATATGTGTGGTGACTAGTGACATTCCTGATTTACGCACAGGAGAGTAGGAAATTCGAGCGGAGATTCTTGCCAGAGATTCTGCACTAGTTGCAAATTGAAGGTATCTCAGAGCATCTTCTAAACGAGGTGTACCTTTAACAATCCCTATTTGCCCGGTATCTAATAGTTGCCCATCCCAAACAATAACAAATGGCTGTTCTTCAAGCACCTGTGCATTGAAGATCCGACCATTGTAAGCCGTACTCATGATCACTTCCCCATCCGCCAGCATCTGAGGTGGTTGAGCTCCCGCTTCCCACCAAACAATTTGATCCTTAATGGAATTCAGTTTTTCAAATGCAAGGTCAAGTCCTTCAGAAGTGCTCATTGTATCATAAACTGCATCAAGGGGGACACCCTCTGCAATCAATGCAAACTCAATATTCACCTGAGGAACTCTCCGCATTCCCCTCCGCCCTGGAAAGGTTTCCAAGTCAAAAAAGTCTGCCATTGTTGTTGGTTCCGACTCAAAGTTATTGGCAATATACTCTTCGTTATAGGCATAGATAGTCGAATAGTAGAGACTACCTACCCCACATTCCGTTTGAACTTCATCTGGAAAATCTTCACTGGCGGGAGTTCCATCTGGTCCATCTGGTAATGAGTGGATGTCAATCGGTTCTAAAAGTCCTTCATCGCAAGCACGGACGGCATCTGCTATTTCTAAGTCAACAATATCCCAATGAATATTGCCTATCTCTACTTGCCCACGGATCTGGGCAAGCCCACCGTTGTAGTCTTCAACCTCAACCATAATACCCGTTGAATCCATAAAGGGAATATTTACGCCCTCATTAACGGCTTTGCCATAAGAACCACCCCAAGACACAGCGGTGATGGATCGAGTCTGATCCGTTCCACATGCACTTGCAAGGAGAGTAATCAGCAAAAAGATGCTAATTGAATTTGAATAATGATTCATGAATTAAATAATTTGATCAAGGTTGTTCATAATTTAGGACACGGCAGTCAACCACTGTCCATCCGATGCGAACCGCATCTCCTTCAACCAGTCCGCCGTGCCCTACAACGTTTGGGATTGTAGCAAGGAAATCGTCTCGACCACAAGTTGCTAAACGTATTCGTAATTGATCTCCTAAAAATGTTAAATCCTCTACTGTGGCCGATATCTCATTGGTATAACGACCTGATTCAGGGTTCATCTTAACACGCTCTGGTCGAATAGAGAGTGTCACTTGATCACCCACATGGCATGGAGAAACTTTCAGTGCACGAATCATCTCTCCACCAGTATCTACCTCACAGACATTATCCTGTTCAAACATGGCAGAAACATGTCCATGTAATTGATTGCTCTCGCCAATAAAACGGGCAACAAAAGCACTCGTAGGAGCCTCATATAATCCCTCGGGAACTTCAATCTGGTCAATCATCCCATCACGTAATACAGCGATCCGATCGGACATGACCATTGCCTCTTGCTGATCATGCGTCACATAGACGATGGTCACATCTAAACTCCGATGAATACGACGAATTTCATACTGCATTTCTTCTCGTAGACTCCGATCAAGTGCCCCCAAAGGCTCATCCATCAGCACCAGAGATGGCTCAAAAACAAGAGCCCTTGCAATAGCAACACGTTGTTGCTGGCCACCAGATAATTGGCCCGGTTTTCGGTCAGACAATCCATCTAGCCGCACCAACTTTAAAGCTCGTAAAACTCGCTCTTTGCGCTCAAGTGAGTTCATGCCACGAACTTCCAACGGAAACGACAGATTCGCACCAACGGTCATATGTGGAAAGAGTGCGTAGTTCTGGAATACCATACCAATTCCCCTCTTGCGTGCAGGAAGATCATGGATAGGTCGCCCTTCAAGTAGGATTTCACCTGATGAAGGTGCTTGAAAGCCGGCAAGCATCATCAAGATTGTCGTTTTACCCGAACCCGATGGGCCAAGTAAGGTCACAAATTCTCCAGTATGGATGTTCAGATCAAAATCTTTGACTACTTTGATCTGTCCATCATAAGTCTTGCTCACTCCTCTGAACTGAACATGAGCTGGAACTTGATCAAGTTTTCCTGCATCCTTTAGTATTGTACTGGAAGTGTGCTCTCTATTTAGAAGCATAACTTGGTTGGGGCTCAGATGAAAACAGTGTTTGACCTTTCTCAGCAGACCTCAGGAAGAAACCTGCTTCATGATGAGTTAGTTTTAAACTTAAATATAACAAAAAAGACCATATGGTTTGAACTCAGGCATAACGATAAGTTGTTCATGCATCACCTCACACACTTCTCAACATCATAATGAGGCTTTTGCAATATCTCAATGTTTTCATATAATTTTGCCCTTGGTTGCATGAGAAGTATTTTTTTGATTCAAGTGATAGGCTTAGCAGCAGTATCTAATGTTGAACTATCAAAGAACTTTTATCTGCTTTGGGAACACCTAAGAATTTATCGCTTGCACCCTCGCCATCTAACAATGTGTGTATCATATCATTACGAATTTAGCACTGGATTTGACTCAATGCTCAATCCCCCACATCTATTCATCCCTATTTCAATGCTTTGAAAAACCAAGACTATGTGAGAATTTGAAACATTCTCCTTTCGGGGATGTAGAAAAACGTGTGATTCATGCTTTGTCCGCAGTACACGTCACATACCCAAATCAGTAATATTCAATGATAATGGCTACCATTTCAGAGAATCGCTTTTCTGACCTTGAACTTGAGCCCATTCAATCTGAGCAAGTTGATGATTCCAGTTCCCCAACTAGTTATAGAATAATTACCTATCCCGCAGATTTCACGCTTGAAGTATTACATCAGCAATGGAAATCGGAGGAAATTATCATTCCCCCTTTCCAAAGACATTTTGTGTGGAGCAAACCTCAGGCTAGTAAGCTAATTGAGTCTTTTCTTCTTGGGTTACCGGTTCCTGGAATATTTTTATACAAAGAAAATTCTGACGGGAAATATTTGGTTATTGACGGTCAACAACGCCTGAAAAGTGTTTTTTATTATTTTGATGGGGTTTTTTCTTCTGGAACTCGGAAATTTCATTTGACTGGCCTGAACGAAGAAAGTCCATTCTCAATGAGAAGCTATGATGATCTCACCGAAACAGATCAAAGAAAATTAAAGAACTCCGTATTACGTGCATTTATCGTCCAACAGATTGTACCCGATGACAACATTAGCATATTTCATATTTTTGAGAGACTTAATACTGGCGGAACATTTCTTGCCAATCAAGAAATTAGAAACTGTATTTATCATGGGAGTTTTGTGGATTTTTTAGAAAGACTTAATGGATTTTCAGACTGGAGAAAGATTCTTGGAAAAAATGACCCCGATAAACGCTCAAAAGATGTTGAACTCATTTTACGATTTCTTGCCATTTCAGATAACTTACAATATAAGAAGCCTATGAAAGAATATCTCTCCAAGTTTATGAAACATCATCAAAATGCTTCGGAGGAAACAATATCTACCATGGAAAAGAAATTTAAAAAGACATGCTCCGATGTGATCAATTCACTTGGCGAAAAACCATTCCATATTAGGTCTGGGATGAATTCTGCGGTGTTTGACTCCGTAATGAACGCTTTTTCCAATTACTCTGGAGAATCTATTACTGACCTTCAATCTCGCTATAGCAAGTTGATCGAAAATGATGAGTACAAGAATTGTATTCATGTCTCAACTACTGACGAAAAAACTGTAAGCACTAGGCTTCGTTTGGCATCTGAGATCTTATTTTCAAAATAGATTAAAACCATACCATGTATATAGAAGAAGTTGATCAAGCCCTTGTCGAAATCAAAGACTCTCACACGAATAATAGAATTAAGAGTTTGTTGACCCAATCTCTGGTAATCCTTATATGCGGTCAGTTTGAACAAAAAATCAAGCACATCTTAACGGACCGATGCAAGTCTGTATCTGATGTAACTATCAAAAACTTTGTGAATGATCACATTCACAAATCAGCACTCCGTAGCTTGAGAGTTTCAGAGCTATCTGGACTACTTGGAAGATTTCATCCGTCCTATAAGGAAAAATTCAATCAGAAAATCAAAGAAAATGGACAAGTAAAAACAACATATGAAAGTATTCTCACTAATCGTAATAGCGTAGCACATGGTGCTAGTATTACTGCTACTTTCGACGAAATACGGATGTATTATGAAAAAGCACATATGATACTTGACTACTTTGAGCAATCACTCATTATGAGCAATTAGACACCATTTAAATGTCTTTTTCATAAACTCGGATTTTTCCGTGAAGAAACGCAAATTATTACCTACATCTCAGCCAACTTTATTATCTGTCGCACAATCCGATAACACATCTCAGGTACTCATACAGGATGATTTTGCGTAATCTACATGATCTGATAGATCGTGCTATCTTATACAACAGTCTTGAGTGCAGTAAGTATTTGACATGTATCCTCTCCCACTCATTGGGGATGGATGATCATCCATGTTCCATCGTATAACTCTTTATTCAAGAATCATGATATCTCATACTGTAATACGGTTTCATATAGGTTCAGTTTTTACGATTTGTATGAAAAAGTTTTTCAATTAAAACTTTTAACATTGCACTGTAATAATAATGGGGCTTCTTATGAAAGTCAGTATATATAATCCCTTATGTCACTATGGTTAATTCCGAATGAAGCTGGCATTAGCACAAATCAATACCCGCGTGGGGGACTTGGATGGGAATGCGGAAAAGGTCCGTCAGTATTGTGAGAAAGCACACTCGCAAGGGGTAGATCTAATGGTACTCCCTGAACTCACTCTTCCAGGATATCCCCCATTGGACTTGTTGGAATATGATGATTTTGTCGTTCGTGAACATGATGTAAGAGAAAAACTTGCACAATACATTCCCAAAAAAATGGGGCTACTCATCGGAGGGATTGCTCGCCATAAGGGCCATGGGAAACCCCTGCATAATGCTGCATACCTGTATGAAGATGGTCAATGCATTGGAGTACGGTTCAAGCAACTACTACCTACCTATGATGTGTTTGATGAGCGGCGCTATTTTGAACCAGAAACCAACCCTACCATCCTACTATGGAGAGGATTAAAACTGGGCGTTCATATTTGTGAAGACCTCTGGAATGTGCGTGAATTAGACCAAAAGCCCTATGCACAAAATCCCGTCTTGACTCTTGCCCAGCAGGCCCCCGACCTGTTGATCAATCTTTGTGCCTCTCCTTTTGCGATCGATAAACATCACGAACGCCATGCACTGATAAAAAACGTCGTAACCAACTATAACCTACCCTACATCTTTACCAATCTGGTAGGTGCAAATACCGATATCATCTTTGATGGTCGAAGTTGCGTGATAGACAATGGACAGATCCTTGAAGCCCCTGCGTTCAAAGAATCCCTCCTTGTCTATGAATTAGGCACACTTACCAAATCAAGCATAATCCCTGCATCTCCAATGGAACAGGCACTTGATGCATTAACCCTAGGGATCCGTGACTATATCGTAAAATCGAGTCTTCCCAAAAAGGTCTATATCGGTTTAAGTGGTGGAATCGACTCCGCCGTCACTGCCGCACTTGCCGTGCGTGCATTGGGCCCAGAATCCGCCACAGGTGTAGCCATGCCTTCCAAGTACTCTTCTCAAGGCTCTCTGGATGACGCATCCCGACTCGCTTCAAATCTGGGAATTGAACTCATAGAACTTCCCATTCATCAACTCATTCAATCCTTTGATTCCACCCTTCATGAGGTGTTTGATTCAACCCCCCAAAATGTAGCCGAAGAAAATATTCAGGCACGCACTCGAGGAACCCTGTTGATGGCCCTTGCCAATAAGTTTGGGGGCATTGTTCTGGTTACTGGGAATAAAAGCGAGCTTGCCATGGGCTATGCAACGCTCTATGGGGATATGAATGGTGGACTCAGCGTATTGGGGGATCTCTATAAAACAGAGGTCTACGAATTGGCTCGCCTGATCAACAACCGTTCTGACTCCGTGATCCCTGAATCAACCATCGTAAAACCCCCATCTGCCGAGCTTCGCCCCAATCAAATGGATTCCGATTCGCTCCCAGAGTATCCTGTATTGGATGCCGTACTCAAGGAATATATTGAAGAACAAAAAAGTACGAAAGAAATTGCCAAGTATCTCGATTTCTCAGAAAACCTCGTCCGTTCCATCACGACGATGGTCAATCAAACCGAGTATAAACGTCAGCAGGCTGCCCCCGTCCTTCGGCTTCGGGAAAAAGCCTTTGGTAGTGGGCGAAGAATACCCGTGGTCAAGTACTACGGATGACTGGATATCAACCAGCGTACTGCCAGGCTATATCCTAACGCACCCAGCCCCGAAATTTGACCAACACATACTGGAGCCAAATGAGATACATGACGAAACGGCTCTCTGGAGTAGATATTGCTCAGGTGGACCTCTATCACTGGAGGAGCAATCGCCTTGACAGCATCCCGCAAAGCGACCGAGGTATGCGTGTAGGCTCCAGGGTTGAAGACAATTCCGCTTACACCCGATTGATGACTCTCATGGAGTTGATCCACTAAATCACCTTCGTGATTGCTCTGAAAAAAGCAAAACTCTACCTCTGGAAACTCCCAGTGCAAGAGTTCCTTGATGTGGTCCAAAGAAATATCTCCATACTGATCGGGCTCTCTTTCCCCAAGTAAGTTTAGATTTGGACCATTGAGGACAAGAATGTTCTGTTTTTTCATGTTCTTTATGATTCTATAACCATTCCATCATAACCTAAGTGCATGGTCTTCGGGAGCCGTGCATCCTCTCGTGCATGAAGTACCTGATGGGCCATGTGCGTAAAGATCGTCTGTTGTGCACCAATTCGGCGTGCAACACCGATGGCCTCTTCGATAGAAAAATGACGTGGGTGTTTCATGGGGCGAAGTGCATCTAAAACCAGTAGGTCAAGATGTTTGAGCTTTACATACTCCTTGTCAGGAATATGGCTCACATCGGTTAAGTATGCAAAATTCCCAAGCCGATACCCATTGATTGGCATCTTCCCATGAAAGACCTCAATGGGAGTAACATGGATACAGTCAGGATCGCCATAACGGCTCTTAATTACAAACATTTCCTCTGCAGTGGATAAGTCTAACGTTCCTGGGTACATGAGTCGATTGCCCCAAATATAGGGAAAGATTCTCTTCAGTGAAGAAATGCTGTTTCTGTGTGCAAAACATGCTATGGGTACACTACAGTCAAAAAAATATGGACGAAGATCATCAAGCCCCATCACATGATCATAGTGGTGATGAGTCCAGAGAATGGAATCAATCCTGCGAATCTTGGCACGTAACATTTGCTCACGAAAATCTGGCCCCGTATCAATGACAATGCTCAGATTCCCCGCCTGAATATGACAGGCGGTCCGCAGGCGTGCATCTCTGGGATCCGAGGATTGACATGTTTCGCAATCGCACCCAATCATGGGAACCCCTACCGATGTGCCAGTACCCAATAATGTGATCTGCATACATCCTCTCACTCAGATGAGAACCGCTGGATCATTGCCTCAATGTGCTTACGCATGCCCTTGCGTATGGACATATCCTGCAAGGAAATATCCTGCAATGCACGTGCAAGAACCCCTAAGTGAACCTCCGTAGGGTGGTGACGATTCAAAACGATCAGCTTGTTTCCCTCCAAAACGCACGATCCACCCTGAAACAAGCCCTTGTCCCAACGGACGGTATAGCCTGATTTTTTGGCCACTTCCTCCATAGCACGAAGAATTGCAGTGTCTTTGGCCATCAAAATCGAACGCCGGCAGTTACCGTTTGAACGGTACCCGCATAATCATAGGCCTCATCTACCACCTCAGAAAAAACTCTTGATCCGTTGATATTCCAGGTCTGATATCGAAATGTGTAACCGATCATTAATCCAACATCTGAAAAAACATCCAAAACCGTCAGAAACACATCCACATCAGCCGCCCAGGAGAGTCCCACTGAATCGGCATCGCGGGTCCCCGTGACCCCCAGAAGTGGGATCATCTTCAAGTCCAGTCTTGTGTGCTGATTCAAATGATGAATCAGTGCTCCCCCAGCCCCCAAATGAATAGCTTGTGCATTAAACGGAACGATGTCATCGCTACCGGTCACTCGTCTCCAGGCAATTAAAAACCCGATCGGTATGCCTATGGTCGTCTTCTGGGTGTCTTTTTTAAGGGACGAGGGCATAAGCCATCCAAGACCAGAAATATCAAGGAATTCCCCTCCTCCTTCTCGCTGTGCATAAAGTCCAGCCGCACGAAGTTGGGGCCCGATGTATGATAGCCCATATCCAATGCCGTTGTACTCAAGGAGCTGCTCAATATCCACAGATCCTGTATAATAATGATCAATCGCCCCAACCGTGAAAGCAACGCCATGCCTGCTCAACCCAACCGATGAACGCTGAGCGACTACATCCTGCAAAATCACCATCAATACCAAAAGCAGGGAGAGTTGTCTCCATGAACGATCAAACATTCACCGATGTCTTTTGTCTCTGGCGAGATCTCCGCCTTCGCCGTTTCTGCTGGCTATTGGGATCTTTGTGCGTCTTGGAATGTGATTTGGATGGTGCCTTTGCTTTTCGTTTCTTTGAAACCGATTTGGACTGGGTCAATGAACTTTTCTGGGACTGTGCTTTAATCCGAACCATCCGCGGACTTAGGTCGGTAATGTCATGCTCACTGGTCGCGTCTAGGAATCTAAACGCATCCACAGGCATAGATTCATCTGCAACGATCTTAATGCGGTGTTTATAGGTACGTTGCCATTGTGCTTTGAGACTGCTACCCAACAATCCCCTCTCCATCCACGCAGCCGTAAATGGATGCACTTTTAAATATACACTCCCACCACTATGTTTTTCCAGCCACTGCCCTATTTTCTTGGTCATGAAGTCTGGATCAGGTGATGGAATTCTATTGACTTGAGATTTTTTTGCCAGTTGATGAGTGGACGTAACACTATCACGCTGTCGCTCACGAGTCATCTGAACAATTCCCAGTTCACTCATGGGAAGATTCTCGGCTTGAATTCGGTCAGATTGTAACTCAGCCGAGAGAGCTGTATCAATTTTTTGACGGTTCTTCTCAAACCGTAAATCAATAAAATCTATCACAATAAGTCCGCTCAAATTGCGCAATCGTATTTGACGGGCAATTGATTCAACGGCCTCTAAGTTCACCTGCAGGGCTAGGGTTTCATGGTTTTTCTTCGTACGCGTACGCCCTGAATTAACATCAATGACATGCATCGCCTCCGTAGCTTCAATAACAATAGACCCGCCAGATGGTAATTGGACCTGGGTATCAAAGACCTCATTGATCTGCTCCTGAACCCCTGCGACTGCAAAAACAGGCTTTTTCCCTTTATGCTGTTTGACAGTTTCTATCAAGTGAGGAGCTACGGCCAGAATATAGCCTCGAATGGCCCGATACATACGATAATTGTCCACAAGAATTCGTGAGAAATCATCAGAGAATAAATCACGGATGATCGACGAGGCCAGGCTGACATCCTCATAGACTCGGATCGGTGCACTCGGATGCCCCTGCAGTGATTTTTCAATGTTCTGCCACCGATCAAGTAAAAATTGAAGATCCTTATCCAGTGCTTTCTCATCTCTTCCCTCGGCTACCGTTCGGGCAATCAACCCAAATCCAGCGGGACGGATTTTTTTTAGAATGGTGCGAAGCCGATTGCGTTCTTTACGATCGACGATTCTTCTTGAGACAGCACTTGATTCCGACAGAGGAATTAATACAAGGAACCGTCCAGCAAGTGAAATATCCGTGGAAAGACGAGGATTTTTACTGTGGTGGGGTTCCTTCGTGATCGTAACCAGAATGTTCTGTTTGGGCTTTAGCAAATTCGCATCGCCCCATCTTCTACGTTGGGGATCACTCTTTTCCGGTGGGTGGGCATTCGCCCACTCCTCCATAACTCTTGAGACCTGAGGCTTCTTTTGTTGCACAAAAGCAAGCTGCTGCTCAAGGTTCGCAGCGAGATCCGAAAAATGTAAAAAGCCCTGCTGATCCTCTCCAATACTTACAAATGCAGCTTGAAGTCCAGATCGAAACGCCTCAATACGACCAAGAAAAATATCTCCTAAGGTTCGTTCACTTTCAGGACTCTCGATATGAAACTCCACCAACTTCCCTTCTTCAACGATCGCTATTCTCGTTTCATCGGAAGTTGTGTTGATAATAATTTCTTTTGGCATATAGAGAATGATAATTCTTTGATATGATTGCCTTGATCAATGCCATTAAAGACGAGTGTGGTACGAAACTCAAGCCAGCCTGATTGCATCGAAATGCATGGTTTACTCAAATTTCGCAGACGACACATAGACAATCTCTTCCTAGTGATCTGAATTGATCAGATTCTACTGAAACAAATTTATTGAATCTTTGATCCATTGTAGGCACATGATTGAATCTATCAAGTACAATGGGCTTCATCACTCATTGCTACAGTTTTAATTGATCCATATGAAACCGTCAGATATTGTTTCAGATAGCCAGCAACGTCATGTAAAAGGGCTTGAAGGTGTCATCGCACTCAACTCATCTATCTGTTATATTGATGGGGGAAAAGGTGCTTTGGTCTACCGTGGGTACTCCATTGAAGATCTGGCGAGCAACAGTAATTTTGAGGATGTAGCCTATCTTTTATGGCACGGGCATCTTCCTCTGGAAAACGAGTATCTTCACCAGGAATTAGCACATGTTCGTGATGTACCGAAAGCGGTTCTGGAAATCCTCGGTAAGCTTCCCTCGGATTTTGATCCTATGGCGGCTCTACGAACGGGGGTGTCTCTCCTTTCACATTATGACCCTGAAGCCAACGCCTCTTCACCTGAGGTCAATTACCGCAAGGCTCTCCGTTTGACCGCACAGATTCCTGTCTTAGTCGCTGCACTTGCACGGCATCGTCATGGTAAGCCTCCCATTGCACCACTGATCACTGGTACAACTGCTGAAAACTTTTTGTATATGCTCACTGGGGATCAACCAACCAAGAATGCGATTCAGGCTTTGGACGCATTTTTAGTTCTCCATGCAGAACACGGTCTCAATGCTTCAACCTTTACTTCACGGGTCATTGGTGCCACACTCAGCGATATGCACTCTGCCATTACCGGAGCGATTGGTGCTCTCAAGGGTGCTTTGCATGGTGGAGCGAGTACTCGGGTCATGCTGATGCTCCTGGAGCTGCAACAGAGTGGTGAGGATCCACGAGAATTTGTATTGCGTAAACTTGCCGCAAAAGAGCGAATCATGGGATTTGGGCATCGAGTCTACAAAACACTTGATCCACGTGCTGGTATCCTGCGCAACATGCTTGTTGAACTGGGTAATGAAGTGGATGCAAAACGATGGATTGACCTATGCTCATCCTTGAGCCGAACGATGGATGAACAAAAGGGAATACGTGCCAATGTAGATTTTTACAGCGCTCCTGTTTTGCATATTCTTGGGTTAGAGCCTGATTTTTATACGACTCTTTTTGTGATGGGCAGAATCACTGGATGGACAGCCCACCTTCTGGAGCAGTGGGAAGATAATCGCCTGATCCGGCCACGGGCAGCGTACACGGGCCCAATGGGACTCAAACTCTAAACCATTAGGCTCAGTGGATGTATCATTTTTAACAGCATGAAGTTACACTCCATGGTAGACACCTGAAACAACATGGTCGTTTCGTTATGAAAATGATGAGTGCTTTAATGTCGCCGGTTGGCCGTAAAGTCTTGACCGGAGTGACTGGGATTGGTTTGGTTGCGTTCGTGATTGCCCATATGATTGGAAACCTGACCTATCTCTCTCCCGATCCAACAGCTTACAATGCTTATGCCTACAAGCTGATGAGTCTTGGCTGGATTTTCTATACCATAGAAATTCTTCTTGCACTCTGTTTTATCCTGCATGCCGTTGTTGGAATTACGATCCAAGTTCGCCGCCGTCAAGCACGCCCCATTGGGTACAAAAACTATACATCTGCTGGATCCCCAAGTCTTCAGGGATACAGTGCACGATCGATGATCTTTACTGGTATCATTCTCCTGGTGTTTCTGGTTCTTCATTTGATCTCCTTTAAATACGGACCCGGCGAGGCAGAGGGGTATATTGCAACCCTTTCAACGGGTGAAGAAGTACGTGATCTTCGCCGACTGATGACCGAAAAATTTCATGAACCTCTGTATGCCTTCGGCTATCCAATCATCATGATTTTGCTTGGAATGCATATGCGTCATGGCGTATGGAGTGCTCTTCAATCTCTAGGGGTGATGAGCCGACGTCTGTCCCCCCTTGTATATACACTCGCTGCAATTCTGGGAATTCTGGTGGCGATTGGGTTTTTGTTTGTACCTCTTTATATCTACTTCTGGTAATAGGACTATGGCATCAAGAGCATCCGATCCATCTCAGAGTCCCCGCCTTGATTCAAAGGTGCCCTCTGGCCGGCTACAGGAAAAATGGGATATTTATAAAAATGCGGTTTCCCTGGTGAGTCCTGCCAACAAGCGATCTCACCACATTCTGATTGTTGGATCTGGACTTGCTGGTGCGTCTGCGGCAGCGACCTTAGCTGGATTAGGCTATAATGTTACGTGTTTCTGTATACAGGACTCTCCGCGCAGAGCTCATTCCATTGCGGCCCAAGGCGGGATCAATGCTGCCAAGAACTATCCCAATGACGGCGATACCGTCTGGCGACTCTTTTACGACACCATCAAAGGGGGGGATTACCGTTCCCGCGAGGCGAATGTCTACCGCCTCGCCCAAGTATCCAATAATATTATTGATCAGGCCGTTGCTCAGGGCGTTCCTTTTGCCCGTGAATATGGAGGAGTCCTTTCTAACCGATCTTTTGGTGGAGCCCAAGTGTCGCGTACTTTTTATGCGAGGGGGCAAACTGGTCAACAACTTCTGCTTGGTGCTTATCAGGCATTAAGCCATCAGATTGCTGCTGGTCGAGTGAAGATGCTTCCCCGCAGAGAAATGGTTGACCTCGTCGTTGCCAATGGCCGAGCTTGTGGTGTCATCACTCGAAATCTTCTCACTGGCGAACTGGAGCGTTATGCTGGCGATGCCGTCTTGCTATGCACGGGTGGATATGGGAATGCGTACTACCTGTCCACGAATGCAAAAAACTCCAATGTAACCGCTGCCTGGCGGTGTCATAAGCGAGGTGCTTTTTTTGCCAATCCCTGCTATACCCAGATTCATCCCACCTGTATTCCCGTATCTGGAGACTATCAGTCTAAGCTGACGTTGATGAGTGAGAGTCTTCGTAATGATGGACGCGTATGGGTTCCCAAAGATCCCGAAGACAAGCGTGCACCTGAATTGATTCCAGAGGATGCTCGTGATTACTATCTGGAACGTCGTTACCCGAGTTTTGGGAACCTTGTTCCCAGAGATGTAGCCTCCCGTGCCTCTAAGAAAGAATGCGACGAAGGACGGGGAGTGGGTGAAACCCGCCTTGCCGTCTATCTTGACTTTCGCCATTCCATTGAACGCCTTGGAGAGCAAACCATTCGGGAGCGGTACGGAAATCTGTTTGAAATGTATCAGCGCATCACAGGTGATGATCCGTACCATACGCCCATGCGGATCTATCCTGCTGTCCATTATACGATGGGGGGATTGTGGGTTGATTATGAATTACAGAGTACCATCCCTGGTCTCTTTGTACTTGGGGAGGCCAATTTCAGCGACCATGGTGCTAATCGACTTGGTGCGAGTGCCTTGATGCAGGGGCTGGCCGACGGTTACTTCGTGATTCCATACACTCTTGGGGCCTATGTTGCCGGGCTTGGCTCATCTGACCCCATCCCGCTGGATGATGACAGCTTTGATGCTACTGAGCAGGAGGCGAGTGATCGAATTGACCGGATCCTCAAGAACAAAGGTGATAAATCACCGACGGAGTTTCATAGAGAACTCGGTCACCTGTTATGGGATCATGTTGGAATGTCACGGACCAGTAGTGGCTTACAGTCATCCCTTGAAGCTATCCATCGCCTTGAAGACGAATTCTGGGAGCGTGTCTGTGTCCCTGGTTCTGCCAATCGCTACAACAAGAATCTTGAATTTGCAGGGCGTGTGGCAGACTTTATTGAATTAGGAGCTCTCATGGCCCGTGATGCACTCCGCCGCGAGGAATCCTGCGGAGGCCATTTTCGTGAGGAGTACCAGACTCCCGAAGGAGAAGCGGCTCGTAATGATGAGGACTATGCGGATGTAGCCGCATGGGAGTATAACGGCCGAGATCCAAAGCTGCATCTTGAGCAGCTCACCTTTGAAAACGTCCATCCATCACAACGTAGCTACAAATAATCCCATGATCATTCACCTGCGCATTTGGAGACAAGAGGATCGTACTTCTAAAGGGCGGCTTGTAGACTATACCGTCAACGAAGCTAGTGAGCACATGTCCTTTCTTGAATTGTTGGATGTTCTCAACGAGCAGTTACTGCAGAGTGGTGACGAACCCGTTGAGTTTGATAGTGACTGTAGAGAGGGTATTTGTGGTTCATGCGGATTGATGGTTGCTGGTATAGCCCATGGACCTCAAAAGCGTACGGCTGTGTGTCAGCTCCATATGCGTAGTTTCAATGACGGAGACACCATCACCGTTGAACCTTTCCGTGCCAAGGCATTTCCTATCATCCGCGACCTTGTTGTCGATCGTTCTGCATTTGATCGGATTATTGAGGCACATGGCTACGTGTCCGTGACAACGGGGTCTGCTCCAGATGCCAATGCCATCCCTATTCCAAAGGAGACCGTTGATGATGCGATGGATTATGCAGCCTGCATTGGCTGTGGTGCATGTGTTGCCGCGTGCCCGAACGGCAGTGCATCTCTCTTTACAGCTGCCAAGATTTCCCATTTGGGCCTTCTTCCTCAGGGTCAGGTGGAAGCATCTCAACGAGTCATTTCGATGGTAGATCAGATGGATGCTGAAGGATTTGGTGACTGTTCCAATTACGCAGAATGTGAAGCCGTTTGTCCGAAAGGAATTTCCATTCAGGGAATTGCCCGCATGCGGCGTGCCTACATGAAAGGCGTGCTCTCCGCATGACCACACTCTCCTGCCCACCTCCTGATTCATTGCTGAGGTAATTTCTTGATCCTACTGACGCACTTCCTCTTACTGCTTCTATCGGTGTACGTCATTGTTAAATCAAGTGACTCTCTGGTAGATTTAGCCAGTGGAATAGGGTATAGAGCGAAGCTGAGTGATTTTTTCATCGGAAGCTTCCTCGTAGGCATTGGCACCTCCCTCCCTGAACTTTTCACTTCTATTGCAGCTGCGAACTCTGGATCTCCTGAGTTGGTGAGTCCAAATGTTTTCGGGACGGTTGTTGCGAATCTAGGGGCAGGATTTGGATTGGGGGTACTTTCTTTATTCTTTTTTGTCCGTTCAGAGAATGGGCGTTTGCGACTCTTCACCACCAAGTATGCTTTATCCAATGGATACTTAGATTTTAACCATACCAACGCCAGCCCAGTCATTATCGCGTCCCTTTCTGTTCTTCTGGCATTACTGCTTTGTCTCGACGGTGTTTTCGGTCGATTTGACGCGGCGATCTTTTTTCTTTGCTACATAGCCTTCATGGTCTGGCAATTTTATCAAAGCCGTCAAGAGTCCCCTCCTGACACCCAGCATCCCTCATATAAAGAACTTGTCAAAAAATCCTCTGCCAAAGATCTGTTCCGTCAAGCACTTACATGGGAGTTGCTCCCCCCTCTATTAGCTTTAATTGTTGCTGTAGTCTTATTCACGAATGTCCAGACTCGCGGAGAATTTCTTGCGGTATCGGAAGGAATATTCCCACTCATCTTTTTCTTCATCGGATTGGGACTTCTATTAGGATTACAGATTTGGGACTTCGGCCCCGAACTGACATTTAAAGGAGGGCCTGAATTATCCAATATCGCCAACATACCTATATCACTTGGACTTGTATTTTTTGGGTTTATCATTGCAATTTTATATTCCAGTGGTGTTATTGTGGTCGGATCTCTTGTAAAGCTTGCCGAAGATCTTGGAATCAATTCTGGAGCACTTGCAGCCAGTGCATTAGCGATAGGAACTTCTCTCCCAGATATTGTCGTTGCCCTCAATGTCATACGGCGTGGGAGACACCGCCTCTTGGTTGGTCACATTTTTCAATCCAATATTTTCGATATATTCTTGATCTTGGCGATTTGTGGATTTATTGTCCCATTACCTGAGGTCGCTACAGGTTCGTCAAAGATTTCCATTGTGACGGCCGTTGCATTAACTTTGCCTCTCCTGTGGACCCTCCGATCTCGGAAAATATCTGGACTTGGAGGACTAGCATTGTTTTTAGGGTTTTTTGGATTTCTCTTTTTTCTTTATCATTAATCAGATATCGTACTGAGTATTCATGGCGTACGGATTCTCTTATCCATTGTAAGTAGTCCAGAAAAAATGCCTATACTCCACCGGAATTCTCCGAACTAAACCTCAATGGTTGAAAAATTTTTGCCTATACGAGAATCCACTATCCAATTTATTAGATCATTAGCACCCCTAATCATCACCATTGACATGTACACAAAACGACACTTGATGTGCTACTCATTGTGTCTGGCGAGATCACCCGTTTCATTAAAATAAGTTAGGATTTCTCTCATTCACTCTCTGGACGCTATCTGTCTAGGCAAAACACCAATGAGGAAAGAAGCAGTCTGGCATAAAAATCAATGCAATGTACCGATGCCTCTACCAGTGTAGAAAAATACATATACATGTGACTATATTACGGAAATTTGATGAGAATTAAGTCGCAAATAAGGTTAAAAACCGTAGACATTCAACAGGTATAGCATCTTCTGGAAAGTGGGTAAGATGATACCCAGAGTGCATTCCCATATGTATCTTGCCTCTATGGATCAGCAATTCATTCTATCAATGGAATCTCATTAAGTAATGTCGTATCTTTTACGGTATTGATACTAAGATCAGCTTGTATAGAAAACCACTTTTCTTACCACTCTTCTATGCATGGATCCAGTAAGATCCTTCAATGAAACCACTCCATAAACTTGATCGCAATATCTGGCCATATATCCCCAGAGACATATCACCCAGTGCTATCGCACTCATAGGTTTGATCACAGGTTACCGAAAGGTAACTGGAAAACATCTTTCTCTTGGCATGGATGAGTTCACAGGGTGGGTCATTGATCAACCAGCCCATATCCGCGAAGTGCTCACAGGACTATTCCAACTCCTTGATCTCATTTAGACAAAGACCTTGAAACTGCACTGCCAGATGAAGACCCACTATCGATAGAAGAAACTGTGAGAATTCCCGAAGAGATGAAATATGAGGACATAGAACGACTCCATACAAATGGTGGTAGAACCAAAAATTTACGTTATGTTTAGCGAATTACAAGTCCATTTCCGCTCCTAATGAATAAAAAGACGTTTGACAGGCTGTTACACCGTGCAAAGGGTGGTGATGTAGAATCACTGCTCAGGCTCGGAGAGTACTATCTGGAGCACAACAACACCGACTCTGCTCTGTACTGGCTCCGCCAAGCAGATGATCGTAGTGCCCGTGCCCGCGAACTCGTAGAGCAGTTGACCGGGCAGGCGGGTGCATACGCAGACCCTACTCCGTGTTACCTCGACTACGATGATATGGTATGCAAGCCACATAGCAATTCTCGGATAGGTGAGCGTATCTCCGCTGGCAAATTCATCGCTGAAATACTGGCAGGGATATTTACGCTGGGGATATACTGGCCATGGCGATGGTGGAGTGACAACCGATGGATCGTGGGTGCCTTGCAATCGATCAATGCACACTTATTTATATTGATGCCACCATTGGGCAAGTTGCCCATGGAGGCACTCGTGTTTATTGAAGCAGAATTGGATGATGTGGGCGTGTGGCACTGCCCGCTACCGAAGACCCAAGATGGTCAATCGTTTGCCGCCCGCGAAGACCATGAGTCGGATTACGAGGCACTCTTTCATGCACTGCAGCTACAAAAACCAGGCGATGTATACAGGTTGCTAGAGCACTTGGAGAGGAAGCAAATGATCTATCCAATCCAGAACCCTTATTTTGAAGAATACCACGCCTACGGGCTTACCGTAGAGGGGATGGAGACGCTGGATGGATACAAGTCCAGCAGATAGGGTAGATGAATACAGCCGATTAGATGTGTTTCGGGTGCTCGCGTGAATACAGGACTCGCGGAATGAATATGGCGTATTCCACGCCTCGTTTTGGGACGCACTTTGACGCGGGTAAAGGGGGCGGGGAAGCCTGCTCATAAGCGATAACTTGTTTATTTTTTTTTGAAATATTTTTCAATTTGCGGGTTTCTACGACGATATTTGTCTCAGATTCCCTCAGAGATTGAACCCCATTTATGGAACATATTGGACAGCCCACAATAAAGTTTGATGACTTCGTACACCTCCTCATCTAGGGCAAACTGGAAGTCATTCTATGGTCTTTTCTGAACAGTGGTAGCCCCCAGAGGGAAAGTTCGTGCATAAAGAACAATCTTTTCGGTGATAAGTGCGACTAAGGTTTTCCATACAGTGATGCTTTTGAGCTATCGTCATCAATTTTGGGAAGATGTCCGAACTGTGGCAATGACTTGAATCTTTTAGACACAAGTTCCTCCTGCCATCGCAGAAGATACCATTCAAGTACCTCGCACGCGGTAAATTCATTTGAAGGAAAAGTGGTGAATAGGATTCATATCGTGCATATCGGAGAGTTTCTTCACGAGGTTTGTTCCCTTTTCGCTTTGCATTTTGTAAGATCTGATTCAGGGATTTCTGAGCTGCCTCCTCTGTTTTTCGTAATATACAAACACATCCAGAAACAGGAGAACTCTCTGGAATCTGAACATCCCATACGCCAACTTCACCGAGCTTTGCAATCGTCTCATATGCTCTAACTAATCTTACCTCATATTTAATGGAAGATCAAGCAATAGGATAGCAGTCTGACCTTCATGTCCCATAAGATGATAAGCCTACCAACGTAGGACTTTCCTAAATGAGATTAGCTTGTTGAATGACATTGGCCTTAATAATTCGCATCCAGATACGCCAAGCAATCCACTACAGACATCACTGTTCTTGTCAAAATTCATCTTGATTGCACTACGCACCTCAAAAATTTCTCATTTTTGTTGATGGGAGACCTGCCTTTGAAATTTTTCTTTTCAAATGAGAATAGTTTGATCTTGTGTACACACGCATATAATTCCCAAATTTTGCCCCACAGAATAGGGCGAGTTTCCTTGAACTAATAGCGTTTGTATTGAGCATGGTAGAGGTACATGTGAACCATCACACATGATACGCTCTGAACCCGCACCCAACGAAAAGTTGGATTTTAGGATAACATAGGTCAGCATGTCAACGACGTATTTTGTTTCATCAATATTCAATTTTACATGTATGATTAAAATAATTTTTAATTGGCGACATTTTTTTATATGATTTTCTATAACGTAATCACAAGAAAATGTTACGAGCCAACTTATTGTTGATCTCATACGATTTATAATTCCTTCCATCATTGGAAACCGTATTCAACCTCTTCTTGGTTTCATGCGTATACGCGTTTCCCCTTAAAATCTAATCTATGCCTAATCCCCCTCCTTTATTTGACGAGCTCCAAAGCCTCGTTACAGAGCAACGGAATCCCAACTCGTTACATATAGATGATGCCTCCGTTGAAGAAATTCTTACGATTATCAATACTGAAGATCAAACTGTGCCTCTTGCGGTGAAACAGGAACTTCCATATATTGCCCAAGCCGTAGAAATTGTCACCCATGCCCTCAAGAAAGGAGGACGACTCTTTTATGTAGGGGCTGGAACCAGCGGCCGGCTTGGAATCCTTGATGCTTCCGAATGTCCGCCCACATTTGGCTCGTCTCCAGAAGATGTACAGGGAATCATAGCTGGAGGGAAAGAGGCTGTTTTCCGAGCTCAGGAGGGAGCAGAAGATATCGCATCCGATGGTGCAGATGCCATCGCTTCCGCTGGAGTCACTTCAGAAGATGTTGTGTGTGGGATCGCAGCCAGTCGGCGCACTCCTTTTGTCGTTGGAGCCGTTGCTAAAGCCAAAGAGATCGGTTGCAAAACGCTATTTATCACCTGTAACCCTCGGTCTGCCTTCAACATTGCAGAAGTTGATGTTGCAGTATGTGTGGTTGTCGGCCCTGAAGTCATCATGGGTTCTACCCGCATGAAAAGCGGAACAGCCCAAAAGTTAGTCCTCAACATGATCACAACTGCCTCCATGATCCGACTTGGAAAAGTCTATCAGAATATGATGGTAGACTTACAGATGACTGCTGAAAAACTTACGCAACGCTCCAGAAGAACGGTGATGACTGTGACTGGACTGAGCTATGATGAAGCCACGACAGTACTTGCCGCTGCGGAAGGGCATGTAAAAACTGCACTTGTGATGACTCTGGCAGAGGTTTCTAAAGAGGAGGCAATGCAGCGTTTGGAAAAATCTGATGGTTTTGTACGAGGTGCATTGGTTTAGCTGTTTTCCGTTCTTGTAGATTCCTCCATGGTTGTTTCATCTGAAACTCAGTAGTGTTTTTTGTCGGTGAGTAACACTCCACTTCAGAGACTATCGTCTCGGATCGTTCGTGCATCCTCTTTTCAGGCATTCCTCGCTTGGTGTAAAGATAGTCAAGCAAATGAGGAATGCCTTTTGCAGAACGCATCGGGATCTCTACCCTCTTTTTTGATCCACCATGCATCTCATTCAGATCGATCAATCGTCTGTATCGTGCCTGATTCAGAAGATGCACGGCTGTTGCATGGGGATCTCATTGAATTGGGGCTCCACAGCCTCTTGTATCCCCCATTTGGCTCCTCACCCTACAACGACGAACAGGTTGAGGATTCAGCTCCAATGGTACGCCGTCATGATATCCTTCAGCATGTACATGGCGACGATCAAACCGTGGTTGTCGCAGGGCTGCAGGCCATTATGGAACGCATGCCTGCCCCCGAAAAAACTCTCTCTGAATCTGTCACTGTTCGTATCCAAGATAGAATTCCACCGGACAAGCTGATGGACCAGCTTGCGGCCAAGGGGTTCGCTCGCGTGGCATTTGTTCAGGAACCCGGCGAAATCGCATGGCGTGGTGGAATTGTTGATATCTACCCATACTCTGGCGGATTTCCACTGCGCCTTGAATTTTTTGGCAACGAACTGGAATCCATTCGGGAGTTTGATGCCATCAGCCAGCGATCGGTGAGTCGACTGGAAAAGGCTCGCATTGTCCCTCAACCCGCACATGCCGCAAAAGAATCAAACTGGCTTTCTCTCTTAGAACTTGTCGATCAGAAATGTATCCTGGTTCTGTTTGAAGAACCTCGCCTGAACGAAGACGGTCACGCAAAGTGGGAAGAAATTCAAGAAGAATACTCAAAGAGGCTCAAGTCCGATCCTGACTGCCCTGCACCAGAATCTCGCTATCTCTCACCAGATGTATTTTCTCGTGTCTGTTCAACCAAAACCAGAGTACATTTTCACGCATCCCTTTCGCGTTCTGTGAAACTCTTTCAAGTAGGCGGTCGCCCACAACCGCCTTTTGGTGGACAAATGGATCTAGTCCGATCAGATCTGTGTGAGCCAGGGCGACAGCATACGTATATCATCTGTGATAGCACGGGGCAACAGAACCGCATTGAATCTCTACTTGACGAAGTTCAAGATTCTCGCAAGCCTTCCTTCATCGTTGCATCCATTCATCAAGGGTTTTCTCTCCCTGAAATTGGCATAGCTGCCTATACTGATCATGAGATCTTTGGACGATATTTTCGCCCTCGTGCACGGAAAGTTTCTCGGACGGGCGGAATCCGCCTTCAGGAACTGAAAAACTTTAAGCCTGGAGATTTTGTCGTTCACAAAGAGTATGGAATTGGCAAATTTGCTGGATTTAAAACCATCAAGGTCAGAGGACGGAATCAGGAATCGGTACGACTTCTCTATGCCAATGATGATGTTCTCTTTGTGAACGTGAATGCCCTCCATAAACTCAGCAAATATGCTGGGAAGGATGGCCAGGTCCCCTCTCTGACACGATTGGGGTCTGAGCAGTGGGAGAAAGCGAAAAACCGTGCAAAAAAACGCATTAAGGATATTGCACGGGATTTGATTCGCCTCTACGCAAAACGAAAGTCCGCAACTGGACATGCTTTTTCGGGGGATTCGGTCTGGCAAAAAGAACTGGAGGCTTCTTTTCCTTGGCAAGACACTCCTGATCAGTATGAAGCAGCAGAGGCGGTCAAACGTGACATGGAGTCCATCACTCCTATGGATCGCCTCGTTTGTGGAGATGTTGGGTTTGGAAAAACTGAAGTTGCAGTCCGTGCAGCATTCAAGGCGATTCAGGATGGAAAGCAAGTCGCACTTTTAGTGCCTACAACCATCCTTGCCCAGCAACATTATCTGACCTTTCGGAAGCGTTTAGAGGCCTTTCCCGTTCGGGTTGAAGTGCTTTCAAGACGTATTTATGGATCTCCCGCACGAGCACTCCTTGAAGATCTTAAGAACGGGAAAGTTGACCTCCTGATTGGAACCCAGCGGTTGGTTTCTAAAGATGTATCCTTTCGTGATCTGGGACTGTTGATCATTGATGAAGAGCAGAGATTTGGTGTTAGAATCAAAGAAAAACTTCGTCAATTCAGAGTAAATGTGGATACCTTGACCCTGACTGCTACTCCTATCCCTCGTACCCTTCAATTTTCACTCATTGGTGCGCGCGATCTTTCCATCATTGGAACTCCACCACCAAACCGACAGCCCATTGATACACAAATTCATTCGGCTGACATGAAAGTCATTCGTGATGCGATTCTGTATGAAATCAATCGCGGGGGGCAGGTTTTCTTTATTCACAATCGGATTGCTTCCATTGAAAACTTGCTGACCAAGCTTCAATCTCTGCTGCCTAGTGTCCGTATCAAAATCGGTCATGGGAGAATGCCTCCTGCTGATCTTGAACGAGTGATGACCGACTTTGTAGATCATAAATTTGATGTTCTCTTAAGCACATCTATCGTAGAGAATGGACTTGATATTGCCAATGCCAATACCATCATTATTGATCGTGCTCATTTATTTGGCTTAGCAGAAATTCATCAACTGCGTGGGCGCGTAGGTCGTAGTGACCGAAAAGCATTCTGTTATTTACTGGTACCTTCCATTCATTCCCTGACTCGAGATGCCCGCCAGCGACTTAAAGCCGTGGAGCAGTTCAGTGACTTGGGAAGTGGATTCCACATTGCAATGAGGGATCTTGATATCCGTGGTGCAGGAAATATTTTAGGGGGTGAGCAGAGCGGGTTTATCGCAGATTTAGGTCTAAATACGTATTACCAGATGCTTGATGAAGCCGTACGTGAATTGAGAAATGAAGACTTTTCCGAATTTTTCAAAGATGTTGACTTGCCCTATACTCAAGACACAACGATTGATCTGGATGTGAATGCCTCCATTCCAAAAACTTACGTATCTAGCGATCTTGAACGTTTATCTCTATACCGTAGGATCGGAGAATCTATGGATAATCCTGCTCTTGATGAATTGGAGGAGGAGCTGCGTGATCGATTTGGTCCGATTCCTGATCCTGCTCATCAACTCTTCCTTGGAGCACGCATGCGCCTGATTGGCCAAACCTTACATCTTCCGAGAATATCATTCCGTAACCAACGTCTCTTTCTTCAACTTCCTTCAAATAGCAGTGATCAGCAATTTTATACAGAACTTTTTGATCAAATCTTAAGCACGCTGGATCGCTTGTCTCTCTCTTATGTCATCAAAGAGTCCAAATCTGGGAAGATGCGGGCAATCATTCAGGGCGTTGAAACAACGGAATCTGCTTATGAAATTCTCAGCGGTGTTCAACCGAGGGGCACTTCACACGAAGTACAACCCGACACTTCTGCTGCAACGGCATCTCAGTAATCTCTGCTTGTGGATATTTTACCTTTAAATCTTTCTTTTCCTCTGTAATATCGCCCCCCTTCATGCAGTAGAGCACTCCTCCATCTGGAGGAGCTACCCGTGAATGCCATTCCCACAGGTTCACCAATGAAGTCGTAGCTCTTGAAACGCTACAATGGATGGGAACGGTGAATTTTTCTGCCCTGCCATGCCATGGGTGTAAATTAGGTAGATCCAATGCTCGCTTGAAAGCTCTGACTGCCAAAATCTTTTTTTCAACGGCATCCACGGCATAGATCTTCACCTCTGGCCATATGATTGCAAGTGGTATCGCTGGTAAGCCACCACCAGTACCCCAATCTACAATCACGTCATGAGTAGAAAATTGCAGGCCAGCGAATGCCAAACATTCCTGAATGTGCTCTTCAAATCCCAAATCAACTGTACGTCGAGAGAGTAAATTGATGCGTTGATTATATTTTTGCAAAAGCTTTGCATAGGCCGTCAGTTTTTCGTTTTGGCAGGATTGGACAGAAATATGTTTCACGTGAAACATTGCATATCGATTCTATATCCCCTCATAGAGTCACCCCTTTAGGAGTACCGTTAATACGGCAATGTCTGCAGGGCTAACGCCGCTGATTCTTGATGCCTGTCCGATGGTCTGTGGTTGTATCTTGGTTAATTTTTCGCGTGCTTCCATAGTAATATTTTTGACTTCTGCAAAGTCAAAGGTCGGGGGAATGGAATGGTTTTCCATTCTAAGCATTCGTTGAGCTTCTTCTTCCTGTCGGGTAATATAGCCAGCATATTTGATTGAAATTTCGACGAGTTGTTCCACTGGCTCCATTCCTGGAGCTGGGGTAATGATCTGATCGTACACCCCGGCGGCTTCCAGTAGATCTTTCAGGTTGACCTGAGGCCTGCGTGTAATTTGGATCGCCTTGAGGGGTTGTCGAATAGGTGCGGTCCCTACTTTTTCAAGATATGAGTTACACATTTCGGGTCTTAGGGTCCATTCCGATAGTTGATTCATCGTTGTCCTAACGGCTTCTAAACGCGTCTTCATGCGTTGATAACGTTTTTCAGTAACTAAGCCAAGTCTTTTTCCGAGTGGAGTCAATCTCTGATCTGCATTGTCCTGACGAAGAAGCATCCTGTGTTCTGCCCGAGATGTGAACATCCGGTAGGGCTCTTCGGTCCCCTTTGCAATCAGATCATCAATCAACACCCCAATATATGCCTCAGAGCGTCGGAGTACGATTGGTGCATCCTTAGATAGATAACATGCTGCATTAATTCCCGCCATGAGTCCCTGGGCTGCCGCTTCTTCATAACCAGTGGTTCCATTGATTTGCCCAGCGAAAAACAATCCTCGTATGTTTTTGGTTTCCAGTGAATACTGAAGTTGATGTGGGGGGAAATAGTCATACTCTATTGCATATCCAGGTCGTAGCATATGGACTTTTTCTAAACCCGGCACTAAGCGTAACGCCGCCTCTTGTATCTTTTCGGGCAAGCTTGTTGAAAAGCCATTCACATATACTTCTGTTGTTCTTCGTCCTTCGGGCTCCAAAAACAGTTGATGCTGGTCTTTGGTTGCAAAGCGGTCAATCTTGTCTTCTATGGATGGACAATATCGTGGACCCGTCCCTTCAATCCGCCCAGCGAACATGGGACTTTGCTCAAACCCTTGACGTAGTATTTGATGGACTGCTGGGTTGGTCCATGTGAGATAACAACTCAACTGATGGTCGGTAAGTCGATCGGTCATAAACGAAAAGGGCATGGGAATGTCGTCACCAGGCTGCTCTGTTACCGCCTCCATATTAATGGTTCTTCCGTCAATTCGAGGTGGGGTACCTGTTTTCAATCGGCCACTTTCAAAGCCAAGTTGATGAAGTTGTCCTGTGAGTCCTGTACTCTGTCGTTCACCCATGCGCCCCCCTCCAAACTGATTCTCACCAACATGAATGCGTCCATTCATAAATGTCCCATTGGTAAGAATCACGGTAGGAGCCCCGAAAGATTGCCCAAGCCTTGTTTCAACTCCGCATATTCTATCGTTGGACACCTGGAGGTTGGTGACCATATCTGCCCGCATGTAGAGATTGGGTGTGTCTTCTAGGGCTTCCCGCACGAAAGTTGCATACTCTATTCGGTCTGATTGAGCCCTTGGCCCCCATACTGCAGGTCCCTTTCGTCGGTTGAGCATTCTGAACTGAATCCCAGCCGCATCTGCGGCGGATCCCATAATCCCGCCCAAAGCATCAATCTCCCGTACAATGTGACCTTTGCCAATCCCACCAATGGCTGGATTGCATGACATGCGCCCGATCGCTTCAAGACTCATGGTAATCAACAGGGTTTTTGCTCCCATGCGAGCGGCAGCTGCGGCAGCTTCCGTCCCGGCATGTCCGCCCCCTACAACAATCACATCAAAACGGCTATACATACTGTTATTTCCCTATGCAGAACCTTGAAAAGATTTCTCCCAAGATGGTTTCGTTCGTGATCGCACCCGTGATCATTCCAAGTTCTTTGGCCGCTGCATGTAAGTCCATTGAAAAAATATCTGGTGGCTGATCATCATGAAGTGCTTTCAGTGCTCGTGACAATGACTTATGTGCATTCTTGAGATGGGATTGGTGTCTTGCATTGGTCACTGTTTTTGCCACATCTGCAGTTCCATAGACTTCCTTCGCCAGTTCCAACAGTTGATCCACAAGTGGCTCTATTGCCTTAGGACCGTCTTTTGCACACAATTGTAGTCCAACGCTTGAAGTCGTTTCGGAAACCAGATCAACTTTATTACCTACGATGATTGATGGCACACTCTTGACCGTCTCTAATACGGATGTATCATCGCTGTTTAAGCCTTCAGCGATGTCGTATACATATACTAATATGTCGGCATTTTTTATCATTTTATGGGCTCGGTCTACGCCCTCCTGCTCTATGGTATTCATGCTTTGTCTCAATCCAGCCGTATCAATAAAGCGGAACCGTAATCCCCCAAACTCACAGTCAACCTCCAAAAAATCTCTCGTCGTACCTGGATATGCACTTACAATTGCCCGCTCACGCCCCGAAAGACTATTGAGAAGTGTAGATTTCCCAGCATTTGGACGACCAGCAATGACCACCCGCACCCCTTCACGGACAATGGTTCCAAGCCGTACGCTGGTAAGAAGATCGCTGATCTGAGAAAGTGTAGTTTCTACTATGTTTTTAAGCGTTGATCGGTCTGCAAATTCAACATCCTCGTCCGTAAAGTCAATTTCAAGTTCAGCGAGGGCACACAGTTTTAAGATGGCTGATCTCAAACGCTCTAACTCTTTAGAGTAATGTCCCTCATAAGCTGCTAGTGAGATCTTGTGAGATTGCTGACTACTTGCATGAATTAACTCTGCAACAGCTTCAGCTTGAGCCAAATCCATCTTCCCAGATAGAAAGGCTCGCTGAGTAAATTCACCAGGAGTTGCGAGCCTTGCTCCTTGGTCCAGTAAACTCTCAAGAATCAGAGCTGCCACATAATCGCCTCCATGACATATCACTTCAACTACATCCTCACCTGTTGCCGTACTTGGACCTTGAAATACTGTAACAACAACCCGATCAATAGAGGATCCCTTCGGATGAATCCATTTGCCAACATGGGCGGTATGTGATCCAACCTCAGATAGATTGTGTCCCTTAAAGCAGGAAGAAGCAATTTGACATGCCTCTGGTCCAGAAAGTCGCACAATGGATAGAGCCGCTATGCCTGGGGCTGTGGAAATTGCCGCAATCGTATCCTGAGAGTACATGCTAAGAGTTCTGAGAGAAAATTAATCTGATCTGTGATTAATTTTTCGGTTCATCAATAATCGGTGAGATTGATCTGAAAAACACGCGGTGATGATAATGACTAATGATTTGTTCAAAATCAATTGTATACAGCACGAATCTACACTCATGGTATACTGATTTTCTCAAGCGTTAATAGACTTTGATCATTTGATCAATAAGCAACATATAACAGATTTGTTATGTCTACGGTTTTTTGCCTAATGTTAATTTCTTCTCAAGATCCCCAAAAGTGATATCCAGAGCACCTACATCCACTACTGTTGTAAATTTTCGCATTTTGTTAGCTGAAGCCAGATCACAATAACATAGGTCAATATCCTTGAGTTGTGATTGGGCCACTACTGGAAAACATTGACTTGATATACAGCAGAATGAAACATGATAATGAAGTTGGTTTCACTCTTGAGGCTGTTCCGTTTTGTAGAAATGTGTCCAAGCCCATTGGAAAAAGAAGTTTTGCAGGTGCATGGACCCATAATTTAGTGCCATACAAAAAGCGACAATGAGAATGCCGTATCTCACGAATAGTTTAATCCATCTTGGGAAGGGCTTATACTTATCTTCATAAATTTGGGTAGCCCAATCCTGGGGCACTGTATCCCAACGTCTGATCTTTACATCTCCAGATTGTTCGGATGATAGATTTTCTCGTCATTTATTTAATGCCGCCTCTTCTTTAACTTCAAGATGTTCTATTTGAGCCATTAATCCTCGCTTTTCAGGTCCTTCAATTTCTCCTTGTAGTGTGCAGAAATTGTATGATCGGGGATGTGAACACCATGAACTACTCTACCTAACATGTTTTTCTTGACATGTTGAGTCCAAGGAGTTTCATTCTTATGAGTAATCGTAATTAGCTGTCCTCCTGATAAATCTTTATACACATACCAAGCCATGTCTAATACCTTGTATAGTTTTCGGTCTTCCGTAGCGAGGGTATCCAGTTTACTTGAGAAAATCTCGCGAGCGGTGTCTTCACCTATCCCTATTGACCCAAATTTCTGGCAAAAAGACGTGTAGGTTACTTCCTGAGATCCGAAATCTTTTAATAAGGCATACACTTTTTGAACAACTGGTCCATATTTCCATGCCTGGATTTGATTAACGTTATTATTAATCAATGGACGGTCCAGTAGTGCTAATGTCCAACCATGACAGATATATACGAGCTTATTTATTTGGAGAGGCGTTAGCCCTCTTCCCTCTTCAGCTGCCTTTTGTAGCAGATATACAATGACAACAAAGTCATCTATTGTGGATTTTCTAGTACTCATTTGGAAATATTTTCAATTGAAGAATCAAGTAGATAAAACTATTTTGAGATGAGCCGGTTGCAAAACCTATGGGTCAACTCCAAAAAATGTGCCAGAGGTGCTCCTGATCATTAATTTCTACTAAAACTCGGAGGTTTTGCAAACGCCTCAGATGAAGAAATGGTCGCAATACACACTTCAATCATAATTATAGATCAAATCTCCGTTTGCGACTGAAGTTTTAACGCAATGTAATTTTCACGCAAGAGTCTGGCAAAACACACCCAATAAAACCAACGCACATCCTAAGGATCAAATAATTTTGGTAGAGGTGCAGGTGGTTCTGAAATCTTTAAAGGGGTGCCATTTTTTAACATAATTTGACCATCTAACCGTATTAAATCCTGAACATCAAAGGTCTGTAGTTCGTCAATATTTGCGACAATACATGATGCAACATGGACTGCATCTTGGGGCTTACGTAATATGGGGTGTTTTCTGCAGAGTCGTCAAGCAACTTTTGCTAACTGCAAATCTACCAGAATAGGTTTCACTAAACCTGACTCAAAAAATGATTCAAATTCATCGTCTTGATCTTCTGGCATTGATGTTAGATCGCCGTCACATTTTCTTTTGTATACTTCAGTAAGAGTAAAAGACGAAGTCCACAATTCAACTTCGCCTTTTTGAGCTTGCACGAATACATTTTGGCATTTCCAAAATCTGTCTAGATTAGATTGAGTAATCAAATCAATCCATACGCAGGCATCCCAATAATATTTGCTTAAATATGCCACAACTAATCTTCTCGCAATCGATTGATGTACTCTTCAGATGAAAGTCCTTCGGAAAATTCAGGGTCATGCAACTCTTGAATGGATACTTGTCTGCGATTCAGATAAGTAACATTGCCATCAATTATACGAATAAGTTTTCCGACATCATCAAAATATAGCATGCCTTGGACACAGATATCCCGTCTTTTCCAAACATCTTTCGCACGAATCTTTTCCTCCACCTCTTCAAGCGTTTGCTGATCTACTTGACACCATATCTTTTTGCCAGTATTAAATTCCTTGACATGAACGGCCGGCTTGTTATGGTGCGTACCTACCTGAATAAGTGAACCGTTGATGGAACCGTATCCTTGTACTGCAAATGTAGCCAATAATTGATCCAGCTCATTGGGGGCACTCAATAGTTTGAGTCCTACCTCAGCATGATTTTGATCCATAACTATAGGTTCAATCCCATGTCCAAAATCATATAGCGTCTTATCAATTCCGTTGGTATTTCGTTCTAATAGTTGCTCAATCGTCTTCATCTTCTTATTAGAGAGATTAATTTGATCTGGTTGATTCAAAGAAAGATTCTGCATCACGATGGCGATATCTCTTACGATAGGAGAGACACTTTCATTTGCAGGTGTATTCGTTCGCATGTCCACTGGTTGAGCTGTAACCACAAAAGGCGAGTTAAAACTTGCATTTTCTAACACCCACTTTACATGCTGATTGTTTTCATCGGACAGCAAATCAAAAAAATCCCATACTTGGTGCATGGTATCTTGAATTGAAAGTCTCCCAAATTCTGATTGACTTGGGATGATTGATATTTTAACGGATTTTTTCACTTTCTATTATCCTGAATAAGATTGTAACCCTTGAATACCTTGAACGAAAAGATTGTTCACGAAAATGATTGAAATATACATCCTATAATGATGCTGTCTTCAGCGATGGACTATGGATGTGGGGAGTCCAAACCATTGATTAAAGAAAAGTGAAAAATCTCTTGTTCAAGCATAAGATATTGACTGCTTCATAAGGACAATTTCACATCTTTGGAACCTTCCGATTCATCGTAAAATCACAGAAATTTACAAAGATCCAATTTGAAAATTTACAATTATTGAACATTAAGTATCAGTTAATGTACTATTCGTAATTAAATTATACAAATCGTACCTATGATGGTTGAAAAATATGAACGCACTGCCGTGCAACGCATTGTTCAACGGGTATCGCGAGTAAAACACATGCGTCTTGTTGCCATTACTGGCCCCCGTCAGGTTGGAAAAACAACGATTGCTCATCAAGTTCGTCAGCATTTAATTCAATCGTGCATTCCATGTTGGTACCTGCCTATGGATAGATTAGGCTCTTCAAGATCGGATTGGATTACATTGCAAAACATTGCTAGCGATCTTCAAATTTCACCACAACCTACCGAACAGACGCTTGTGAGCATATGGGAAAAGGCCCGGAAGGCCTCTTTGATGTCAGAGCATGGTTTGGTTTTATTTCTTGATGAAATTCAGACCGTTCCTCGTTGGTCTAACATCGTTAAGGGCTTATGGGATGCCGACAAAGTGGATGGCTATCCGCTTCGTGTCGTGATTTTAGGATCTGCCGCTTGGAGAATGCTGATCGGACGGAATGAAAGCCTTGCTGGCCGTTTTGATGCCGTGCCTGTCACCCATTGGTCCTTTGACGAAATGAAGCAAGTGTTCAGATTAACACTGGATGAATACATCTTTTTCGGTGGATATCCAGGTCCGTTCTCAGATCAATGGCACCCAGGTATCTCTCTCTCTGAATGGAAAAATTATGTAGCCAGTTCCATTATGACTCCGATCATCGATCGTGATATCATGGGACATAAACGTATTGATAAACCGGGGCTGATGAGTCAGATCATTGACATAGCACCGAGTTACTCTGGTCAAATCATTTCATTAAATAAATTGTTGGGGATACTCCAAGACAAAGGCAATGTTACAAGTATTGCAGACTACCTCAACTTGCTTTCGGATGCCGGAATCCTCGCAACAATGTACGGATACTCATCTACACCGCATAAGATGAAGTCTACACCGCCAAAGATAAATGTTTTGAATTCCGCGTTGATGACCTATATGTGTGGGTACACATTACAGGAGGCGAAGAATGACCAATCATTCTGGGGGCGGATTGTAGAAAGTGCAGTAGGAGCTCATTTATACAACTCAAAAGAGATTTCAACTAGAATCTGTTACTGGCGGGACAAGAATGGAGATAACGAAGTGGACTATGTTGTCGCTCGAGGACCGCATCTCTTGGGCATTGAGGTCAAAAGTGGGGAAATCAGATCGCTTCATGGCTGCATCGCATTCAAGGAGCGGTTCCCGCATGCAAAAACCACTGTTGTAGGGCCAAATGGAATTCCGTTAGATGTTTTCTTATCAGGTACAGCAGACGACTGGATTGATCAATTATGTACTTGAAGCGTCAACATTTAGTGAGCCTCATTTACCCCGATGAGGGTACACCTTCTAATCAGGGTGGATACCAACTCAGTGATTTTGAGAATGTACCCGGATATGTGTTATTGGGTGAGCCTGGGATGGGCAAGAGTAGCGAGTTTCATAGAGAGGCAAAACGCGTAGGAGGGAACGCCCCTGTAAGCGCACATGATCTGATCCATCGCGGTCAGGAGTTTTATCCTAAGTGGAAAAATGGCGTGGTATTCATTGAGGACATTGATCAAGTCCGTACCAACGATAGGAGCCTAGGATCCGTTCTGAAGCAAATCGCTTCATGTCTTCAGGAATTAGGAAATCCTGCTTTTCGAGTTTCATGCCGAACAGCTTCTTGGCTTAGTGCAGAAGATTTAACAGATCTTCATTTATGGATTCAGACAGAGAAGATTCAAATTCTACTCTTGAATCCACCAACAATGGATGAAGTCTGTGAATTTATTTCCACGAAGGGGCTCAACCCTACAACATTGATTCCGCAGGCTGAAGAGCGAAACATACGTTCCTTTCTCTTCAATCCATTCCTGCTGATTACACTTCTTGATCTGGTTGAACACAAGTCTTGGCCTTCTAATCGGACAGAGGCCTTCAAAATGGCATGTACGCAAATAATGAAGAAACATCGTCAAAGCGAGGACTACCCCGTTCAATCTTCATGTTCAGTATCGGAAATAGATGCAGTGTTCAGATGTGCGGGGCTCCTTAGTTCTCTGATGCTGATCACTAATCATAAAGGATGGTCTTTTGAGTCTTCAAATCATTCTCAGATACTCTCAATCAATGATATATCGACCGATAATCCTAAAATTTTAAGCAAAGCCCTGAGTTCCAATCTCTTTTGGGGAAGCCCTGATTGTCGAGTTCCATCTCACCGAATGTATGCGGAATTTTTGGCTGCCTACTATTTAAATGAGCAGATATGCCATGAAAAAATAGCTCACCAGATTCTTTTACTTCTAACAGGGAAGCATCAATCCCCTTTCCTTGATCTGCAGGGAATCACTGGATGGCTTGTCACATTGAACCCTTATATGAGGAAAATCTTATTGGAAAAAGATCCATTTGCAACAGCTTTCTACGGTCAAATCAATCACCTGACAATTGGTGAACGAGAAAGTTTGCTGAAAAATATTGCACGGAGTATTGATCTAAATCGCAGATCGCCTTCCCGAAAGATTCTCAGATCTATGGCTCACCACCACTTATCTTCACTGGTATCGGTGATCCATCTTTCTTCTGATCGCTCAGACAAAAGACAACTACTGGCCTATGACCTTATGAGTGGTGTCCAGCAGTTCCCCCATCAAAAGTCTCATGTATCACTTGATACCCAAGATAATCTATCGGATCGGTATCAAGAAAACTGGTTAACCATTGTTTACGATGCTACTTGGAATGACAATATACGCTACCTTGCTCTCAAAGAAGGACACAGAATCTTAAAGGATGCATCAAACTTTGAATTTCTCTTTCGTGGGATCCTGAAAGATCTGAAAGAAGAAAGGCTGTTGGATACCAAGAATTATCTTCTCGGTACACTACTTCATCTATTATATCCAGATAATGTATCTCCCTCAGAGTTATTGGATTTTTTGATTGATGGGCCTGTTGGATTCCACCATAATTCTTACATGGAGTTTTGGTGCAGTCTTATGGATCAATCTGATGACCATCATGTCAGGGAATTACTTGACTCCCTTTGTGATTGCTCTGATGAAGTCATTCAAAGGTTAGTGAACCATCGGATAACGAATCTTGTGGTCACCCTCCTTGCAAGAAATTTGGATCTCTATGGTGAACATCTATCTGTTAAAGATCTAAATCGTTGGTTTGGTCTGGTTGAATTTGATCTTCCATCATCTCAACTTGTCACTGTTAACACATCTGGTCAATCGTGTGGACGCTATCATGAAAAAGCTAGTAGGTCTATTCATATTTGGCTCAATAAACGAGCCCATATCCAGAATGCTCTCATTGAGTATGAGCTGATGAACTCTCGTAGTGGTGGGATAGAGTCTGCACTAAAATATACAGGTGTAAGTGCCTCACAAACCTTCCGGCACTGGTGTCTTTCGCGTGCTATTCAACTCTGCAATTCAAACCCCACGGTAGCCGAAAACCTTTTCCTGTACTCTATTGTAAAGCAACATGGCTGGGGGGATCCAATATCTGACCGAGAAGTGGCTCTTGCCATCAATGGCAACCCCAAGTTGATGGAATGGAATGAAATACGTTTAAGTGCTCAGCATCATATTGATCCAGAGAAGTCTGAGCAACAACGGGAGATCTTCGCTGGGTATAACTTCAAAAAACACAAACATCACGAACTTGATCTGATACGCCAACAACAAAATGATCTTTCTACTGGAAACTGTTCTACAACTTTGCTTCATCATATCGCTTCTATTTATTTTGATGGCTTGACAACCTCAGGGGAGGATCCAAAAACCTACTTGACATCTTATCTAGATGGTGACCAAAAACTTGCCCAATCGGCAATCAAAGGGTTCCGTACTCTATTATATCAGGATGATCTACCAGATCTCCATCAGATCTGCCAACTTTACGAGGATGGGCAACTATCCAATTACACATTTCCCTTTCTTGCGGCAATGGAAGAAGAACAAGATCAGATACTGCATCAACTCAAAGGTAAATTGCTTCAGAGGGCCTTAGGGTTTTATTTAACAGCAGATATTCAGGGGTTTCCTGAAGGATCAACAGGGACATTCATTCACAGAGATTTTAACTATCTCCCTAAGTGGTATATCTATGCCATGAAAGAAGACCCGAAGACCGTCGCAGATGTATTCGTTGCTATTTATAAGGCCAGTATTCGTGCTAAGAATTTGCCAAATGAACATCTAATCAAGATGGCTATAGATCATGAATACATCCAGATTGCCTCGCAGGCTGTTCATAGATTGATCCCTGTTTTTCCTACCCGATGCAACAGGCGACAGTTAGAATCTCTACGTTATATCCTATGGGGAGCTATTCTCCATGGTAGTATCTCCGTTTCTGAATTAAAGAAACTGGTATTCAACCGTCTACAGCGTAAGAATTTGGATAGAGCACAACGTGCTTACTGGTTGTGTGTTGGGCTAGTCGTTGATAGAAATCATTCCTTGAAACTCTTGGAAGAATTTCTCTCAATTGGTCGAGATTCTAGGGCATATGACATTCTCGATTTTCTTGTTCTTAATCCAACACAAAGCCTTATCCTGCACAATTTGAATCAGTGGAGTATTGATGAAGTGTCCCGTCTGATCAAAGCAATGGGAAGGCATGTTCACCGATCAAGGTTTGAAGACGATGTGCTCTTAAAGAGTCATCATAGATTGGTTTTGAGGCGATATTCTCTCGTCCTTGAGGTATGCGTACAATCACTCACCCAATACGGTATTGACCAAGTAAGTCATATGCTGACTTCACTTGCATCTGATCCTGAGTTAATAGCATGGAAGAAAGAGATTCAAAGAATTTACAGGACACAGTTGAAGAGTCATGTTGTGATTCCAGCTCAGGATATCAGTCTCCAACAGGTTCAAAAAATTCTACACAACACATCGTCTATTAATGAAGAAACCATTACTGATTGAATGAGTGAATTTCGAACTAACGCTCTTTCTGAGACAAAGAAAAAACCATCAAGTTTGCAAGACATTTCCCGACTTGAATCTGCCCTGAGTCATGATGAGTAAAAAGCGTTTATGATGGATATGTATACCATCATCTCTGGAAATGTGGGCAAGTGAAGTAGATGAGTATCATTACTCTTGATGATGTCAATTCTCCTGAAAAAACTCACTGATGAACTGCTAGTTGTTTGCAAGCATCCTGACAGGATTTCTTCTAACTTTGGTGTTTTGTGAACTTCTCGTTTTTGGGGCTTGACCCTTATCCCCCATTGGCAGGGCCTCAGATCCTACATATTAGGTGTTAAATCGAATTAACATTATGTTTTGCATCTTTTGTTCGGATTTAAAATCAATGTTTGATTTGACCTGTCGTTGGAAACGAAAAGCCTTCAGTTGTGTACACCATATCGGTTAACTTACTACTCGTTTTTAATAACACCAAGTCAATTTATGGAGGTGTTCATCCTCGGGAGTTTCCATTATACTCCTGTCAAGGTGTCTCCCAGATACTTAGAATACCTTATTCTACCCTGTATTCTTGGATCAACAACCAGACGCGGGGATCTTTGATATCAAATACTCATTCCGATCAAACACTGAATTTTCTTCAACTCTCAGAAGCCTTTGCAATCAATTATATGAGAAAAAGCCTTGGAATTCCCCTCTCCAAGATACGCGAAGCTTCCGATTATCTCCGAGAAAATTTGAACATCTCCTATCCACTCATTGATTATGGGATCTGCATTGGATCTGATGAATACTTCAAACATGCCCAAGATATTTTACTGATTGAGACCCGTATTGGACAATCAGCATTCCTTGATTTAATTGGAGAATATATCAACAGGTTTGAATTCAACGATGGGAGTTTACCAGATGTACTATATCCTTGGATTAAAGACCAAAAAGAGAAGAGGAGTATCAAAATAGACCCTTGAATACGGTTTGGGCAACCCTCAATCACTGGGACTGGAATAACCGTTGAGATCGTGCAAGAGAGATCTGAGGGGGGAGAATCGCTGAGAGATATAGCTGCAGGGTATGGAATTGCTCTTGCAGGGGTTGAGGATGCACTCGCCTATGCCACCCATTGAATACACTCCTTCTATATAGATCTCTAAGATCCGAGAATCTTTCTACTTGCGTTTATTGCTTGACCGCGGCTTTTTCTGTACTGCACTTTTCACAGGCTTGGTTCCACTAGGCTTTTTGACGGAAGCAGTTTTTTCTTCTGATTTTTTCTTCATGGATCTGTTAATAAACTGCTGTGAAACAGCGGAAAATACATTGTAGCAGAAATAATATAAACTCAGCCCAGACGGCAATCGGTTAAAGATCACGAAAATCATGGCTGGCATCATGTACATAAAGATCTTCGCCTGTGGACCCGACGCAGGGGTCGCCTGCAAACGCATTTGAAGAATCATAGATAAGCCCATGAGAATAGTGAATCCAGCTACAAAATCACCATAGAAAGGTATCGTAAAGGGAAGATTCAAGATGACATCTGGTGCCGAAAGATCTGGTGCCCACAGGAATCCCTGCTGTCTAATTTCAATAGACTGTTGTAAAAACTGCCATAATGCAATGATGATGGGGTATTGCAATAGCATCGGCATGCATGCTCCAAGAGGATTCGTACCTGACTCCCGATACATCTTGATCGTGGCTTGTTGCTGTTTCTGCGGGTTGTCAGCGTATTTTTCTTTGATTTCCATCATCTTCGGCTGTAATTCCCGCATCTTCGCCATACTCTTGTAGGAACTGAGGGTCAATGGTAGCAGAACGATCTTGATCAACAGACAAAAGACAATGATCACCAAACCATAACTATCAATGATGCTACTTAGGAAACCAAATGTTGGAATAAATACAGCAATGGCAAGGGGACGTGTCATCCATTCAAACGCATCCCATCCATAGTCCACCATTCCATAGACACCATCGTAACCGCTGATATTCCGATATTCAAGGGGCCCCAAATACAGACGGAAGGTATCTGGAGACTCATCTGGCTGGCCAACAAACATACTGGCTCTAAAGTCAACTTCCACCTCTGGATCATCTACATCCCCAAAGCGCTCTCCAATTAATTCAGCCTCTCTCACTGGATCATCCGCCAAAACCACCGCTCCAAAATACTTGTTCTTAACACCAATCCAAGAGATATTGCCTCGTAGTGTTTGATCAGCAAATTCTTCTCTTTGCAGGTTAATGCCCTCCACATCATTGCCGCTACGGGCATATGCACCAACTGTATTGACTTCCTCTTTTCTGTAGTCTACATCTTCACTAAATGGAATCGCACCATTCCACGCTAATTCATACCCTTCTGCCGTCTGAAAACCAGCCGAATTGTAGTGAGCAATCGCCAGTCCTATCTCGTACACCCCAGGCGTGAAAGTATATGTGAGCTGTAGCCTGCCAGATTCGATCGCGGCATCAAAGATGACGGTTGCTGGATTCGTGGTTGCATCTATTGTATCCGTGGAATCACGCTGGACAAAGAAAATGGTTCGAGTATCAATGTTTCGGGCCCCAAGCGATTGAAAACCGATGCTGATGGCTCCTGAGGTTGTGCTATCAATGATCTGAACCCTGCTGATTTGATCATACTTGAAGTATTTTTTTAGCTCAAAAGAGGTTAGTGTCGCACCCATGTCCGACAGATGTGCGGAGTAGAGGTCTGTTTCCACTACGATGTTACGGGCGGTGCGAGCAGGAGCAAGATTGACTGGTTCTACATCCGCAGGTATCTCGAATTCAGTAGCAGGTGGTGCACCCACCTGCTCTTCTGCGGGTTGCTGCTGAGGCAACGGTTCCACCGGTTCATCAACTTGGGGAGGAGGCATCATCATCATCCAAACGATCATGATACCTGTAATGAGGATTACTCCGACAACTGTATTTCGATCCACGGGTTAGTACCCTTTATTTATTGATTGATGCAAGAGGTGCATCCCCTGTATGAAGTCATTTTCGAGATCTCTGGTCCCAGAATGTTTAGATGTAAGAACCATGAGAGTCAGTGTTGAGGTAGCAGAAATAGATTGGAGATTCACAATGTGTTGATTCCGTCTCCATAGTTCACGCATCTGCCGTTTACGTCGATTACGTTCAACTGCATTCTTACACTTGCCGGGGGCGAAGCCCACCTGAATGGGGGAGTCCACTCCTGTCATGTCACGATGAACAAAACGGTAGAGAATACGAATGCATCCTTTGGACAGCGACTTCGTCGTTGTATCATTACGCTTGAACAGTGGTGCAATCAAGCGGCGACGCTTGAGTCGCATTGAACGCGGAAAGCGTTGCCCCGCAACAATCGTCATATACTATTTACCAATATAGCGGTCGCTTACTGTAAGGCTCTTACGTCCTTTGCGGCGGCGGCGAGACAGTACATTACGACCATCCTTGTCGGCCATTCGTGAACGAAACCCGTGTTTGTTACGCCGTTTTCGTCGACTGGGCTGGTATGTGCGTTTCATTACTGAAAATTTGGTTGAATCGGATCAAAAAGTGCTTGATTACGAAGAATCTAACACCTCTAAGTGGTAACACAGTTATCAATAAACCGTATATTTACCTTTTACGCACTTTATCAGTAGTTTGCTTCCTTTGCGGGAATAGCTCAATCGGTAGAGCGTCAGCTTCCCAAGCTGAAGGTCGCGGGTTCGATTCCCGTTTCCCGCTCTGGGCGGTTAGCTCAGTTGGTTTAGAGCGCCTGCCTTACAAGCAGGAGGCCGGGGGTTCAAATCCCTCACCGCCCACATGATGTTTTCTATCAGTGCCTTTAGTTGCTCCTTATGGCACTTGAAGAGACTTAACTTTCATCTGTCAATATAAATGATGATACTTCGGGTGTCCCCTTATCATCATGCAAGTCCACTATGTCTATAACACTTCATGATCAACTTCTGAATGTGTGTTTTGCTTGAACTTTGTTCAATACAAAAATGGGGGTAGCCCTTTCTGAGCAAGATTTTTTGCCTAATACGTGAACTATATTGAATTGAAATCATCCACACCGACTTCAAATTACCTCGTTCTAATCCATATTATCTTGAATCACTTGTATCTACGTTCAACTACAAGTTGTCGTTGAACTTTTTTTCGGTAACTCAATCTCTTGGACAATGTAATGAATTCTAGACGCTCCTACCGAGTACTTCTTGACGCTGTCGTTCACCTTACTCTAAATTTATTCTGTCGGCAACATTCCCTATTCGTTTAGTGTTTAGATTGTGTCACTTGAATTGTCAAATGGCTTGCCAACACAATCACAATTCAACACCATTTCTTGAAAACCAAGGAATCCGTTGATTATTTAATTACTGATCTTTTCCAAATTTAATTATGCCCATACCTTCCCTTGATCATCCTGCTCTACAAGCGGCAGCTCTCTGGCGTAAACAATGCCTAGCAGACAATGGCTCTGTGTTCTCTGACAAAAACTTGTGGACTCCTGAAAATGCACATTCACTTGTTATCTGTCTCAGATTTTTGATCTATACTCCTAAGCTTTCTTTCATAAAAAAATTGAAGAAACAGTTGAATGATCCCCCTCCTGAGGCCAAGCAGTTGATCTCCGAAATACTGTTTATCGGGGAACGGGGACCTGATCCAGAACCCAAGATTCCTCCTCCTGAGGTCAAGCAGTTGGCCTCCGAAATGCTGTGGGTCATGCATCTGTACCCTACCAAAATCTCCCAAAAGAAAAAAGAAGAAGATATTCGTAAGGTATGGGAATGGTCTGGCGAATCTTTTCCGAGCTCTTTTGACCTCTCTCTGTCTCTAAATACTGGTCTTGGACGTACAGGTATTGCATACAAAACTCTTCGTTGGAAAGAGCTTTTATTTTTTAGTGAAGCGATTCACTCATGGAAGCAGTTACCCGATACCGAAACAAAATCTCTTCTCTCTGATCCTTGGGAATTTGCTCAATGGCTGGATCAACAGGAGGACAGCAGAAATCGCCAACTCCGACATATTCTACTTTATCTTCTTTTTCCTGGGAACTTTGAACCTATTTCATCAACTAGTCAGAAGCAAGAAATTTGCAGATCATTTAATACTCACTTTCACAACAGTGTATCTGCAGACAAGTACGATGACCCCTTTTTGGTCGATAAATCATTACTGTCCCGTCGGAAACAGCTCATCAAGGAAGAAGGTCTTCCCACCGACTTTGACTTCCATGATGAGCCTTATGTAAAGATTTGGACCCCTCCACACCCTACATGGAAAGAGGCCAGTGAGTGGTACAAAAAGCATTTAGGGGCGGCAAGAGTGTGGCTGTTTACTTGTGGGACTTATGGAAAAGTTGATCTCAGTGATCAAGGATTCATAGCCATCAACTACGATCTGGGTGATATCCGTTTATTTAAAGAAAAAGACGATATCCATGAACAACTCAGCAAGAAACCCGGCTTTTCAAAAAACCCTAATAACCATACTCTTGCATGTTTTGAGTTTGGAAAGGGATTGATGCCAGGGGATCGTATCATTGTCATGGAAAACGGAAAAACTGTCATTGCCCATGGAGTGGTTGACTCTGATTATGAATTTGATGACTCTCAATCCGAATTCAAACATATACGCCAAGTCAAATGGATATCCCGTAGTTTCCCCGAAGATGTATTTATCGGTATTGGAAGGGTAGCTGCAAAAGTGCTGACCCATGCCAGCGACTGGAAGAAATGGCTCATGTTTCTTTATAGAAACATGTATCCAGACACCTCTCGGCCTGACATCTGTGAAAATGCACTGAAGAATCTTTTCATTGGTAAATCAGACTTTCATGGAATCCTTGACTCTTTGAAACGAAAAAAGAATATTGTGTTACAGGGGCCACCTGGAGTTGGGAAAACCTTTATTGCAAGGCGACTGGCTTATTGTGCAATCGGAGAGATAGCACCCGATAGGGTGCAGATGATCCAGTTCCACCAAAGCTATGCTTATGAAGACTTTATCCAAGGATTTCGCCCCAGTGAAGGGGGTGAGTTTAAACTACGTAATGGTGTCTTCTACTCGTTCTGTAAAAAGGCAGAAGAAGATCCAGATCAACAGTATGTCTTCATCATTGACGAGATCAATCGAGGAAATCTCAGTAAGATCTTTGGTGAAGTCATGATGCTCATTGAAGCAGACAAACGAAGTCATCAAGAGGCAGTACGCCTGACCTACTCGTCCGATCCCTTCTATATCCCGCCGAATCTCTTTTTTATCGGGATGATGAATACTGCAGACCGATCGCTTGCTATTGTAGACTATGCACTACGACGGCGATTTGCATTCCATTCCCTCAAGCCAGCTTACCATTCTGAAAAATTCAAGAAATATCTCACAGATACCAAACAGGTTGACAACAAACTCGTCAAGATCATTACCTCTCGGCTCTCTAAACTCAATCAAGCGATTCGGGAAGATGTTCAACATCTTGGACCAGGATTTGAAATTGGGCACAGCTATTTCTGTCCTGAAGGAGACTTAGAAGTTCTTGACATGTCGTGGTATGAGGCTGTGATTCAACAAGAGATTGAACCACTTCTTTCGGAATACTGGTTTGAGGATTCTAAAAAGGTAGACCAATGGCGAAAAAACCTACTGAGTTGAGCATTCCAGTTCAGAATATCTACTATCTGCTCAGTTATGCTTGGGACTATATCAACGAGGCCGAAACGATTGGGGTTGGAACAGAAAATTACAATGGCTTACTTGATCTGTTTGCCAAAGTCCTCAATCAAGGTACCACTCGTCTACTCTCCCGCGGGCTGGATCGTGATTATGTCGTAATTCAGGAAGACATCAGGGGAATCAAAGGAAAGTTGAATTTTGAACCAACCTTGAAACGTTTCCTGCTTCATAATGGCAAGACGAATTGTTCCTTTGATGAACTGAGCTATGATATTCCTCAGAATCAGATTCTTAAGGCAACGATGAGGAATTTAACCTGGGTTGAGTCGGTCAGCACGGAGCACAAACAACAATGTGCTCGCTTGTATAAAAAGTTCGTCGGAGTATCGGATGTATCTCTCTCATCCAATCTCTTTCGAAGCGTACGAATCCATCGAAACAATCGGTTCTATCGGTTTCTAATTGATATCTGCCGCTTCATTTTTGAGCATCAATTAATGAATGAAAACAAAGGGCCTGTCACGTTTTGGGACTTTGAAGAAGACCAGATGGGAAAACTCTTTGAAACGTTTGTGAAAAAGTTCAGTGAACACCATACTTCTTGCGAAGTGAGTTCGCCCCACATTGATTGGCTGGAAAAAAATGAACACGAAACGGACAACCCCCATCTTCCAATCATGAAAACTGACATCGTCTTAACGTCACCAGAGCACACCATCATCATTGACACGAAATTTTATCAAAAACCATTAGCCGAACCGCGGCATCGTGATAGTGATTCAAAGGTTCGCTCAGAAAATTTGTATCAAATTTATGCCTATGCCATGAACTGGGTAGAGGATCATGCAGTGGCGGATCATCAACAAGAGACTTGGCTCCTTTATGCAGCAGTTGACGAGGTATTTGACTACCGGTTTCAACTTTCGGATAAACAGTTCCGCGTGTGCTCTATTGATTTATCACAGAACTGGAAAATCATTGAAAAGAACCTGATTGAGTTGCTCAATAACAGAGCCGAAAATAAAAGATAGTAGGATCACCCGTTCTCTGAGTTGAATTCCCTACCCTGACAAAATATGCCTGCCAGAGATGATCAGGGTACCCTAGTAGCAACTGGATCAGAATGACCTGAATACCGGCTATCTACGCTTGCGATGCCTGTGTTGCTTGCGCTTCGGTTGCTGGTTGGGTTGTTGCTGCTTTTGGGGGTTCATGCGTGTCTGATTGAGCTCATCAACGAGCATGGCGATCAACTCGGGTTCTTCCTCGGCCAAAGTTTTTACCATAGGCACGAACTGAGACAGACGTTCCCGCTCAAGATTGGTTTTGCCCCGTAATTGTTGTTCCAACACAACGGTAATTCGATCAGAAGTGCGGACGGCTACTTCTTCAGGTTCAGGTAATGGTCGTTTTTCCATGTCAATATCATATCTGTGTGCAATGGCTTTTAGCTTGGATTCCTCTTCCCAACTGGCAAGCGTGATGGCCACACCAGCCTTGCCTGCACGAGCAGTTCGGCCAGTACGGTGAATATACAGCTCAGGCTCCAAGGGAACATCATACTGAATGACATGACTCAGCTCCGAAATGTCAATCCCACGAGCCGCGACGTCGGTTGCGATAAGAAGACGGATGCTCCCCTTTCTCAATCGATCCATGACTCTCTCACGAGCCCCCTGTGAAAAATCCCCGCTCATGGCTCCTACCTGAAATCCGTAATTTCGAAGAAAGTCCGAAAGAAAAGAAACATCTCTGCGGGTATTCGTGAAAATAATGGCTGAATCAGGATTTTCAAATTCAAGTAATCTGGACAGCCCGCGAGCACGATCCATGGGATCCATCACTATGGAATAACGGTGATGGATGGTAGCCACGCCTATCCCATCTGCACTCAACCCTAAAAACCGAGGATCGGACAAAAACTCCTTACCCAAATGTCGCACTTTGGGAGGCATGGTTGCACTGAACATACAAGACTGCCGCTTCGCTGGCAGAAAGGACTTCAAGGACACCATCGCAGGATAGAAGCCCATGGAAAGCATCTCATCGGCTTCATCAAGGATGAGAGACTTGAGCTTTGAAAGATTGAATGTACCCCGCTCCAAATGGTCCAGGATCCTGCCAGGTGTACCAATGATGATCTGATCCCCTCTCTTCAGTCCGTCTGATTGCCGTTTATATCCTACCCCGCCATACACCAGTACACTTCGAATCTTTTCTGGAAGTGGGTTGATTCGCTTGAACTCATCGTTGATCTGGCCAGCCAACTCCCTAGTTGGCGTTAAAACCAGTGCTTGAGCTGCTGGAAGATTGACATCTAAAAGATCAAAAAGAGGCAATAGAAAGGCACCCGTCTTGCCAGAGCCCGTACGAGATTGAACAATTAAATCATCTCCTGATACCATCCACGGAATGGAGCTGGCCTGCACGGGCATGAGTCCTGGCCAACCGCTCTTTTCAAATGCAGATCTAGCTCTAGTGCCAAGCGAGTCTGGAGTCGCTACCTCCATTTCAGAATGATCCGTCGCAAAGGTACGCTCAGCCTCAGACTCGCTACTGACTTGCTGGGCACGCGATGAAAAATCCAGATTTGTAGTAAAAGGCTTGCTCACAACTACATAGATAGGCCGCCATCAACCCCGAGAATCTGCCCAGTAATATAGGACGCTTCCTTGGAGGCCAAAAACAGGACGGACGATGCAATCTCATCGGGGGTGGCAGTGCGCTGAACTGGAATCGATTTGATGATTTTCTCTTTGATCTTTTCATGGATGGCATCGGTCATGTCGGTTTCGACATAGCCAGGTGCAATGACATTAACCGTCACTCCGCGAGTAGCTAACTCCTTAGCTAAACTTTTTGAAAGACCCACCATGCCCGATTTTGAGGCAGCATAATTGGCTTGTCCAAAGTTGCCTGAATCTGCAATCACAGAAGAAATATTAATGATACGCCCAAAACGCTGGCGTGCCATGGCACGACTGGCTGCCCTGCTGTAATTAAAAGCACCCTTGAGGTTGGTATTAAGGACCAAGTCCCAATCAGATTCACTCATGCGCATAACAAGACCATCACGGGTAATCCCAGCGTTATTCACTAAAACATCCAATCCCCCCCATTGCTCAACAATCTCATTTACCGTTTGCTCAGCACTCTGAAAATCCGCAGCATCACACTGAAAAGACAATCCATTGACCCGCATCTTCAATGCTTCTGCCTCCTCTGTACTGCTTCTGTAGGTGAAGGCAACCCTTGCACCATGTTCCGCGAAGGCCTCAACGATGGCCCGTCCAATGCCACGGCTACCACCAGTGACCAAAACTCTCACTTCTTTGTAATTCATGTTTCGTTTTCAATCTTGTAGAAACTCAGACACATCGGTGGCTGATGAAATAGAGCGTACATCGGTTGCACGCCCAAGCGTTTGGCGCACCAAGCCGTTGAGCACCCGACCCGGACCAGCTTCTATAATGGTAAGGTGTTCAGGCATATTTTGAAGGGACTGAACCCAGCGAACAGGGCTTGTGAGCTGCTCCAGCATTCGAGTGCGAATGTTTTCTGGGTCCAACGCGGGTTGGGCCGTAACATTCAAATAAATCGGACAAATCGGTGGCTTGATGATTACGCTTGCCAGTTCCTCTGCTAACGCTTCACGTGCCTCAGAGACAAGAGGAGAATGAAAGGCACCACTTACAGGCAAGGGAACCAGTTTTCGAGCTCCAACCTGTTTGAGGCGTTCCTCAATGGACTGGAGCGTATGGGCATCTCCAGAGATCACCGTCTGCTGTGGTGCATTGTAGTTGGCACATACAACCGTACTCTCAGATGTACTCACCTCTTTACACACTCGGTCAACTAGTTCGCCCGCCAGTCCAAGCACCGCCGTCATGCCCGCCGGGCGTCCCGTGCCAGCCATAGCCATCAATTCCCCTCGAAAACGCACCAAGCGCAATCCATCCTCAAAAGAAAGTGCACCGCAGGCATGCAGTGCTGTGTATTCGCCTACACTGTGACCCGCAACCAGATCTGGTGCAAGATCCAGAGCCGCAAGCACAGCAATAGAGTGGGTGAAAATAGCAGGCTGGCAGACCGCAGTATTGGTCAACTTCTTCAGTGCCCGTGGATCCTCCTCCATCGTCGTAAAACATAGCTGCGTCAAAGGAAATCCAAGAATCTCGTCAGCCACCTCAAAGATCTCCCGTGATCTGGGAATGCTGTCAAACAAATCCTTGCCCATTCCAGAGACCTGAGATCCCTGTCCAGGAAATAAAAGTGCAAGTTGTTGTTCAGCCATGAGGTTCATGGATTTCTAAGAGGGCGAGACAGCGTAATCATAGCCCCAGCGCAAATAAGTCGCTCCCCATGTATATCCACCTCCAAAGGCAGCGATCACAAGGTTATCACCCCGCTTGAGCTGCTCCTCCCAATCGTGAAGACATAACGGGATCGTAGCGGCGGTCGTGTTCCCGTATCGGGATATATTCAGCATAACCCGTTGAGGATCAAGATCCATTCTTCGGGCAACAGCATCTATGATACGCTGGTTTGCCTGATGGGGAACAAGGTATCGTATATCATCGCCCGTGAGATCGTTGCGCTCCATGAGTTCCACGGCTACATCTGCCATCCCTTTCACCGCAATCCGAAAAACAGTTTTTCCATCCTGATGGATATAGTGCATTTTTTGATCCACGGTCTCATGCGTGGGGGGATGCAAGCTGCCTCCACCCAACATACACAAAGCTTCCCATCCCTTACCATCTACTCGAAGGACTGAATCCATCAATCCATATCCTTGGGAATCAGGCTCCAGTAATACGGCAGCCGCAGCATCACCAAACAGGACACATGTTTTGCGGTCGGTGTAGTCAGTGATACTACTCATCTTGTCCGAGCCAATGACGAGCACTTTTTCTGCACGTCCACTTTCAATGAAACCAGCACCCGTATTGAGGGCAAACAGGAATCCGCTACATGCTGCGGATAAATCAAACCCCCACGCATTGGTCGCGCCAATCTCGGCTTGGACCAGACATGCTGTTGCAGGAAAAGACATGTCGGCGGTCACGGTTGCCACAATGATGACATCAATCTCGTCAGCGGTCATTCCGCGTTTTTTTAAGATTTCCTGAGCTGCACGGGAGGCCATGTAAGAAACACCCATAGACTCACCTTTGAGGATGCGCCTCTCCTCAATGCCCGTTCTTGATTTAATCCACTCATCCGTGGTGTCAACCATCTGGGTCAGGTCTTGATTGGTGAGACGCGTTTCGGGCAAGAAATGGCCAACGGCGGTAACCGCTGCTCGCGTGGATCGTCGCATGATTAGACCTGAACTTTAAGGAGATAGTGCACGCTGGATCTCACTGGTTAAGTTCATCTTGGCAGCACGAGTAGCCAATTTGATGCACTGTTCCACTGCACCTGCAGTGGTAGAGCCATGCATGATCAACACCTCACCCTCAACCCCCAAAAGTGGACTGCCTCCCCCATAGTGTTCAGGGTCAAACCGTCGTGCAAGGCCAGTAAGCATTTTTTTGATGAGATTCGCAGAAGATGATTTGGCCTTGATCTCAACTAATTCACGCTCAATCATGACTGGCAGTGCAGTCATCAAACTTTCTGCAAGTTTTAGGATGACATTCCCAACAAAGCCATCGCACACGACGACATCAGCTGCTTGATGAAGAATATCACGACCCTCAATGTTTCCGATAAAATTCAGTTCCAGTGCATTGACCAAGAGTTCATGAGCTGATCGAACCAGTTCATTGCCCTTGGCAGGCTCTTCCCCGACACTGAGAAGTCCAATTCGCGGGTGAGCAATATCCAGCATGGTGCGGGCATATACAGACCCCATTTTTGCGAATTGCAAAAGATGTTCAGGCCGACTGTCCATATTGGATCCAACATCCAGAATGGTGCAGACCCCATCAGTCGTAGGGAAGGGGGTCGGAATTGAGGGACGAAAGACACCTGGCAAGCGTCCCAGGACAAACAGAGAGGCTGCCCCAACAGCACCGGTATTTCCAGCACTGATAAAGGCATCTGCGAGGCTTTCTTTATGATTGTTGAGCCCAACATGGATAGAGGAGTTCCGCTTGGAGCGAACCGCAGCAACTGGAGAATCTCCCATGCCAATGACCTGCGGAGCATCAAAAACCTCAATTTCGGCAGGTGATCCATGGGATTCAAGCATAGGCTTGATGACCTTTTCTGAACCACAGAGCTGAACTTGTATTCTGCCCCCAGAAGACTTGATCGCACGGACAGCCCCTTCAATGATCACATTGGGGGCATGGTCTCCACCCATTGCGTCTACGGCTACACGAATGGCCATATCCCCTCTATGTTTGGGGCAGATCCATCGGACTACACGTCCTCAGCTGCCGCTACAATCTGCCGCCCACGGTATTTGCCACACAGCGGGCAAATCCGATGGCGTAACTTGGCACAGTCTTCCAGCCCACATTCGCCAATTGACATGGTTGGTTTGCTAAGACTTCCGTAATAAACGCTCCGGCGCTTTCGCGTACGGGACTTTGAATGTTTTCTTCTTGGATTCGCCATAATCAAAGATTAAGGTTGTTGTACAATAAGATCAACTGCTGAGACGCATTCCACCTTGAGGGGGAGTATTATCAACAGAACGGACGGTTTACCCATAGGTCATTGAAGTGTTCCGTAAACGTGATGTTTCATAGCTTGGACTACTGTTGGTTCAGTTCATCCCGGACAGCAAGTAATGGAGACCAGCGATGGTCAACCTCCATGGACGGTGCACCATAGATCATTTGAATGCTTGCATCCTCTGCATCTGGCGCGACTTTCCGAGGTGGAACTGCCAGCAAAAGTATATCCCTGATGACATCTTTTGCGTCAAAGACCCGTTGTTGTGGATCAAGTTGAATGTACTCAATCAAATCCTCATCATCAATCTGAGGCATGGTGCTCAGTAGCAATAGTTCGTATGAATTGGATAGAGGTGCCACAAATTTTTCAAGGGTACGATCACATTCAAGTACGGCATTGGCTACAATGTCCAGTACAACCTGAATTCCATTCTTGAGATGTTTGACAGAGGCTTCAAGGTGAATGTCAGAAAAAAGATCTCCGTCCAAATCCAAATCCGAAGCAGAGATATTGAACGTGAACTCTGCTGTTGCAGATATATCGATTCGTACCATTGCACCATGGGTTCTGTCGGGTGTACACTGTAAAGACAGGATAGTTTCTCAGAGGTCTTCATCTGACTCTTCGTGATTAGGTGCATCAAGTGCAAACCTAATCAAATGAAACGATGAACTGGAACCATGATTCGTCATCCGTACATGACAGCTAAACTGGTCCATTGAGAACTTCAAGATATATTTGGTTTGCGAGTGGAATCGTATCCAATGAGGGTTTTCAGTGGGGGCATTTGATTAGGAAGTAAACGGTAATGGTCATGATGCCGTTCAAAATGACGACACGTCGTCAAATGCAGGTGCAGATTAGTGTCATTTCTACTGAGAATGATGTTCTTTTTCTCAAAGTTCTCTCTTGCAAAATCACTGGTACTTTGTATGATGGAACCACTCAATTCACATAATCTTTTTCAGTGTGGATAAGTTGTGGATTTCTTTTGATGATTTTGGGAAAGATTTTACATTGTATGTCGTAATTTAGATTGTAAGCAGAAAATAGGCGAATTTTGTGCTTTTTCTGTCATTTTTATCCCTAAAACATTGTCTTTGTACGAATATTTCTTTCTTTTGGATGAATTGCCAATTCTTTGTTTCGGTAGTTTTTTGTGAACAAGTTGTGGATAACTCATGCAACATTGTTTATCTCGTACGATTTTAATGCGTATCTTATCATCACTTTGTTTTCCCGATTAACGGTTCTTCTGTGTCTTGCCTTCAACGAGTTTGTCCTTAATGCCCCACACTGCGGAATCTGCTTGGAGTGAATGCCTCAAAATCATTCAGAACAACGTAACTCCTCAATGTTTTCAAACTTGGTTTAGCAAGATTGACCCAGTCGATTTGGTCTTTGAGAGTGATCGTTCCAAGCTTATCATTCGAGTGCCTGCCCCATTTCATTATGAGTACCTTGAGGGGCAGTACAATTCTTTACTTCAGAAAACACTGTCTCGTGTCCTTGGTGACCGTTGCATTCTGTTCTATGAAGTTGTAGTCACTCCCGATGCTGAGACTCAAACCGATCACACATCTCAGCGGTCCTATCAGGTTCCTGCATCAACCAATCCTTCCAAACACGTTGCCACTACTCCCCAAAGTTCGGGCGACCAGAAGATCAAGAGCAATCTGGTTGACAGTTATACCTTTGATAAATTTATCGTTGGTGATTGTAACAACCTAGCCTACAGTGCTTCAAAAGCCATTGCTGATTCACCTGGAGGTACTGCATACAACCCCTTTTTGATCTACGGGGGTGTAGGGCTTGGCAAAACACACCTCATGCAGGCGATCGGCAATCAAGTCCGTCAGTGGAATCCATCCAAGAAAATACTCTACGTTTCAAGTGAGAGATTCACCAATGATTTCGTTCGGGCCATTCAGGAAAAACAGGTCCCAAAATTTTCAAGCCTCTATCGTAAAATTGACCTACTCATCATTGATGATGTACAATTTTTTGGGGGAAAGGAAAAAACGCAGGAAGAATTTTTCTGCATCTTCAATGAGCTTCAGCAGCATGGCAACCAGATTGTATTGAGTGCAGACAGACCTCCCAAAGAAATCAGTGGCATTGAAGAACGTCTGCTCTCCAGATTTTGTTGGGGACTGCAGGCAGACCTGCAACCTCCTGACCTTGAGACTCGGACGGCCATCCTTCTCCGAAAATCAGAGGAGTATGGGCTGTCGCTTCCCCCTGCTGTGATTGATTATATCGCACATCACATTACAAAAAACGTTCGTGAACTTGAAGGTGCACTGGTTCGTCTTCTTGCCCAGGCTACCTATACACACAACGACATCAACGAAGAACTAGCCAAGAATGCGTTGAAAGATTTTATCCAGCGCCCCCTTACGACCCTTTCCATTGATCGAGTTCAGAAGCTAGTCTGTGAGTTTTTTGGCATTGACCAAGATCGACTGCAGCAAAAAACAAAAAAGCGCGAAGTTGTCGCAGTTCGGCAAATCGCCATGTACTTTTGCCGGGAATTGGATTATACCCACAAAGCCATCGGACTCCAGTTTGGGGGGCGAGATCATTCTACCGTCGTACATGCAGTCAAAAGCGTGAACGACCTCATAGAGACTGATCCAAATTATCGAAACCGCGTCGACGAAATTCGTCGTCGGGTTCATCTCTCTCATGATTAACTAACCCTTTTCCATGAAATTTACAACTGTTAATACGGATCTTTATCGAGCACTAGATACCGTAAGTGGTGCTGTTGCGGCAAAACCCGATAAAGAAATTCTCAAGTCCATCCTTCTGGAACGCAAGGAAGATTTCCTTGAACTACGTGCCACCGACATGGAAATTTCGATACGCCACCGTATCCCTGTCCAGTTTTTAAGCGAACCAGATCCCGAACTTGACCTGATTGCCGTACCCTCTGAGCAGTTTCTTGAAACATGCAGATCCCTGCCCGAGATCCCTATTACCTTTGAGGTCAACCCAAATTTCGGTGTCCTCCTGTCTCACGATCGAGGACAGTACGACTGGATGGCATTTAAAGGAGATGCCTTCCCTGAATTCCCATCCATCACCGATGGGCAATCCATTCAGTTTGACCGCAATCAATTGAAAACCGGATTTGGGCTCATCGGATTTTCTGTTGCAAAGGATATCTCCCGTCCTGGAATGATGGGAATCCTCTTTGAGGTTCTAGAGGGCTCTGCAAGGCTTGTTTCCACCGATGGACACCGCCTCGCACGTTGCATCTTCAAAAATTATGAAGGTGATCTTGATGTCAGAGCATTGGCCCCCTCAAAGGCCTTTATGCAGGCGGCACGCATTGAAGGCCTGGATGAATGTAAAATTGAAATTACCGAAAACCATCTTTCGTTTGATTTTGGATACACTCAGGTGATCAGCAGACTCATCAACGCCTCCTTCCCCAATTATGAACGTGCCATTCCTACCGAGAATGACAAGATTGTTCATGTTGCACGCAAGGAACTTCTTGAAAGCATTCAGCGGGTGAATATTTTTGCTTCTGAAAATTCAAACCACATTGTGTTGGACTGTCAGGACAATGTGATCTCCATCAATGCAGTCGATATTGAGCGCTCCTCCAAGGGGGCGGAAACGGTCTCCTGTGTGTACAGTGGTGAGCCTACACAAATTGGTTTCAATGCTCAATACCTTTTGGACTTGCTACGATATTTGCCATCCGATGAAATCACGCTATCCATGGGTATTCCAAACCGTGCGGCTCTGCTAAAACCCGTTCCTCAGAGTGACAGCATTCACCTGACCTTCTTGATCATGCCGATCATGCTCAATAAACTGTGATTTTTTGTCATGCGTGAACTTTGCAATATGGTAGTGCGTACCACTGTGCTATTTTCGAAAAATTCCCTATTGCAAAGCAATGGACACCCAAAGTTATAAGACCCGCAGTGCTAAACCTGCAGAGGTGCAACGCAAGTGGTTTGTGATTGATGCCCAGCAGGCAGTGGTGGGCCGTCTGGCCTCCCGTGTTGCAACGATTCTTCGCGGTAAACACAAGCCTACTTACACTCCTCATGTGGATACGGGAGACTATGTGATCATCATCAATGCTGATCAGGTCCGCTTCACTGGGTCAAAGGAGGATGACAAGCTGTATTACAGTTACAGTGGATATCCGGGCGGACTCAAGACGCGTTCCGCACGGGTAATGCGAAGTAAAAAACCTGAGTTCTTGGTCCGCCATGCGGTAAAAGGGATGTTGCCAAAAGGCCCCCTTGGGCGGCAGATGCTGACGAAACTCAAGGTCTATGCCGGTCCAGAGCATCCGCATACTGCTCAAGCCCCCGAAGATCTCTCATTTTCATCCTGAATCGTACACACATACTAACTGCCCTTCATGGCAAACCTTACTGAATTTATTGCACTGGGTCGCAGAAAAACGTCTACGGCCCGTGTCTATTTACGGCCAGGCACTGGTCAGGTTTTGATTAACCGACGACCGCTTGAGGACTATTTTAAAATTGAAACTCGTCGTCAGGCATTACTGTCACCTTTTGAAGTGACTGACACCGTTGGACAATTTGACCTAGTTGTGAATGTCAAGGGTGGTGGTCTCACTGGTCAGTCTGAAGCGATTCGACTCGGTGCTTCACGTGCACTGGTCAAGGCAGACGAAGACCACCGCAAGGCTTTAAGGGATGCTGGATTTTTGACGCGCGATCCTCGAATGGTGGAGCGAAAAAAATACGGTCGTCCCAAGGCACGCAAACGTTTCCAGTTCTCCAAACGATAACCTCTCATTTCGCACGGGATTTGATGCGTGGCCGGGTGCCTTTCTGGTTGGTCACTGCAGGCGATTACCCCGGCGGCTTAACCCACTTCACATTACATGTCAACATCTCTTCACACTTCAGACTCAACAGAACCTGTGGTTTCTGTTGAAGATCTTCTCAAGGCTGGGACGCATTTTGGTCATTTGACCAGCAGGTGGAATCCCAAGATGCGCGATTACATCTTTATGCAGCGCAACGGGATTCATATCATTGATCTGTTACAAACCCAAAAAATGCTCTCTCATGCTGCCTCTACCGCCGCACGTTTTGCAAAACAGGGAAAAACGGTCCTGTTTGTAGGAACGAAAAAACAGGCCAAAGACACGGTTCGACAAGCGGCCGAATCCTGTGAATCGCCCTTTGTTGTGGAGCGTTGGCTGGGTGGAACCCTCACGAATTTTCAGACCATCCGAAATAGCATTCGTCGTATGGAAGATCTGGCCAAGCTGGGTAAAGACGGCACGCTTGATCAACTCAAGAAGAAAGAGCGCCTGATGAAGTCCCGAGAGTTGGACAAGTTGCAGCGAAACCTTGGTGGAATTGCAAAAATGCCCCGAACTCCTGGCTGCCTCTTTATCGTTGATATTCGGCGTGAACGGATTGCCGTGGATGAGGCTCGGAAACTTGGAATTCCGATCATTGCCATGGTTGATTCCAACTGTGACCCCGATCTGGTCAACTATGTGATCCCCTGTAATGATGATGCATTTAAATCCATTGAGATCATTACCAATACGATTGCTCAGGCGGTCAATGAAGGACGCAAGGCGGCTGAAGTACAAGCTGCCAATAAAAAGGCCGAACGGGAGAAGCGTAAAGAAAACAAAAAGTGACCACCCCAGTCTATTATCTCATTGGTTGATCTCTGTGGATGGTCATCGCATTCTTCGCTGTCTATCTCAGTGAATTTCTTGTACTTTGATTCTAACAACCCTTCAATAAGACCATATCTCTATGACTCAAGTGTCCATTTCAGCAAAAGATGTAAAACAACTCCGGGATCAGACGGGGGCAGGCATGATGGACTGCAAGCAAGCTTTGCTTGATTCCAATGGCGATATCAATACTGCCATTGACCTGTTGCGCAAGAAAGGGCAGAAGGTTGCCGCAAAGCGTGCTGACCGAGAAGCACTGCAGGGCCTTGTTCTAACGCGAATGGATGACTCTGCAAAGACTGGAATCATTGTAGAGGTCAATTGCGAGACTGATTTTGTCGCACGCAATCAGGAGTTCGTTTCCTTTTCTGAAGCGGTAGCGGATCTCATCCTTGCAGCTCAGCCATCCACTCTTGAGCAGCTACTGGCCCTGCCGCTTGTCAATGATCGGACCGTTGCGGAAACGGTTCTTGATCTCACGGGAAAAATTGGTGAAAAACTTGGCGTGCGCCGATTTCACACTCTCTCTTCAAGTAACGGAATCGTGGTTGACTATGTTCATCCTGGAGCACGACTAGGGGTTCTGGTTGCCCTCAAGGGGAGTGGAGATCTTACGTCCACTGGCCGTGATGTAGCTATGCAAGTTGCTGCCCTTAATCCAGTGGCTGCCCACCGCCGTGATGTCTCCGATGAGATCCAGGAGAAAGAACTGGAGATTGGCCGTGAAGCCGCACGACTGGAAGGGAAGCCTGAGAAGATTCTTGACCGAATTGCACAAGGCAAACTTGAGCGTTTTTTCAAGGACAATGTTCTTGTTGAACAGCCTTTTGTGAAAGATGCTTCCAAACGGGTCAAGGATGTCTTGAAACAGGCTGGAGCAGATGTAGAGGGCTTTGTTCGGTGTGCCTTAGGTGAATGACCTGTCTGCTCTTCGTCCATGCCCCTGCAACCCGATCAAGCCAAACGTCCAGTCTATAAACGAGTTCTGGTCAAACTGAGCGGAGAATCACTCCTTGGAGATCAGTCCTATGGGATTGATGCTCAGGTTCTGACAGCTTGGGCCGGCGATCTCAAGACGGTCGTTGATCAAGGGATTGAACTAGCTATTGTCATCGGGGGTGGAAATATTTTTCGTGGTGTACAAACAACCACGCATGGGATGACACGTGCTCACGGTGATTATATGGGTATGCTGGCAACCATGATCAATGCGATGGCCCTGCAGGACGCTCTGGAGCAACTTGAGTTGAAAACAAGACTCCTTTCAAGTATTAAGATGGCAGAAATTGCAGAGCCCTTCATTCGTCGTCGTGCTATCCGGCATCTAGAAAAGGGCCGAGTGGTTATTTTTGGAGCGGGAACGGGAAATCCGTATTTTACGACCGATACCGCTGCAGCTCTGCGTGCTCTGGAAATTGATGCCGAGGTGCTGCTGAAAGCAACGCGCGTGGACGGGATCTACTCGGCAGATCCTGAAATCACCCAGCAGGCCGAACTTTATTCAGACATCACGGGGGCAGAAGTGATTCAGAGAGGACTTCGGGTCATGGACAAGACGGCCTTTACACTCTGTGAGGAGTCAAAGATGCCCATTGTCGTTTTCAACATGAATACACGGGGCAACCTGCAAAGAATTATCTTTGGAGAAAATGTTGGATCTACCGTACATTGGGACTAGGCACTTTCTTTTTCAAGATGCTTGACGAACTTTTTCAACTCATCCTGTCCGACAGCACCGATCAGATGGACCGCTCTTTGCAACATTTGAACAAGGAGCTGCTCTCCATTCGTGCTGGGCGATCCTCGCCAGCGATGCTGGAAAATGTGCGTGTAGAGTTTTATGGCAGTGTTTCTCCATTAAATCAACTCGCCACTGTCAGTGCACCTCAGCCAGACTTGGTTGTTGTTACCCCATGGGACAAATCATCCATCTCTGCCATTGAAAAAGCAATTCTGTCTGCAAATATAGGGCTGAATCCATCCAATGATGGCACGATCGTCAGGGTACCCATTCCTCCTCTGACTGAAGAGCGAAGGGTTGAACTCTGCAAACATGTTCGTCATGTGGGTGAACAGACAAAAATATCCATCCGCAATATTCGTCGTGCAACAAAATTTGAACTCAAGTCTACGCAGGAGGAAGAAAATCTTTCGGAAGACATGCGATATCATGCCGAAGATTTGCTCCAAAAGGAAACCGATCGTTTTGTAGAATCCATTGATAAAACCCTACGTCAGAAAGAAGCGGACATCATGGAAGTGTAACACGGAGAGGTGCCGGAGCGGTCGAACGGGCTCGCCTGGAAAGCGAGTGTGCCCTAACCGGGTACCGGGGGTTCGAATCCCTCCCTCTCCGCAGTTGTTGTCTTTCATCATCAGATTGGATGCGTCACCTTTGGATGATGGTTCCCTATGCATATTGCTCTTCCACTTTCCATCTGAACCAATAGCATGACGATCTTGAATCAATACAAACTCATTGGCGTGACCGCTCCCAGTGGTGCTGGAAAATCTACGATTGCCAAACGAGTTCTTGACGAATTTTCGTCCATGAGGCTGTCGGTTTCTGTCACGACACGCCCCCCAAGATCCTACGAACGTCACGGTCGAGAGTATTATTTCGTTTCCACACCGGAATTCAAGCGTCTCATTGCCGAGGATGCATTACTGGAATACGAAGAGGTTTACCCCAATTGTTTCTACGGAACTCCTCTGTCGGAGTTGATGGACACTACCACCCCTGTCCTTCTTGATCTTGATGTCAAAGGCGCTGCCAATGTACGTATGCATTATGGAGGTTTTTTTGTTTTTATTGCTCCACCTTCCATAGAGGAGCTAGAGCGCCGGCTGATTCAGCGGGGAACGGAATCCACCGATACACTCAACCAGCGACTGAAGCGTGCAGAGCTTGAACTTACGTATTCTGATCAGTTTGATGCTGTGGTCATCAATGACTCTCTTGAAACAGCTGCTCAGCAGACGATCTCCCTCATCAAAACGCACCTGAATGATGAGTGAGTCATCACCTGTTACCACATTACGCGGTAAACGGATACTCCTAGGTGTCACTGGAAGTATTGCAGCCTACAAGGCGGCTGACTTGGTTCGTCAATTGAAAAAGGCAGGGGCGGAAGTACAGGTCTTAATGACCGATTACGCGACAAAGTTTATTCCAGAAATTACACTGGCTACCCTTTCGGGGCAAAGCGTTCTGAATGATCTTTTTGAATCAGGTGATACAAAGGCTTGGACAAAACATATCACCTTAGGCCATTGGGCTGACCTCTTTCTGATTGCACCAACAACAGCTCAGACATTGGCAAAACTGGCATCCGGTTTTTCGGATAACATGCTGACAGCAACCGCTTTGGCAGCCCGATGCCCTGTGCTGGTTTGCCCGGCGATGGATCATGATATGTATCTGCATCCAGCTGTTGTCTCAAATATTGAACGTCTTGCCGAACTGGGATATCATATCCTGCCACCTGAGCATGGAGAACTGGCCAGCGGCATGGTTGGCATGGGTCGCCTACCCAATGTAGAAACCATCGTAGAACATGTTTCTATGCATCTAAAGAAGACCCTAGATGGGAAACGGGCTCTTGTGACGGCTGGTCCTACTCAAGAGCCCATTGATCCTGTACGAGTATTGACCAATCCTTCAACTGGAACCATGGGATTTGCACTTGCACAGGAACTTGCACACCGCGGAGCACAGGTCACCCTCATCGCCGGTCCGACACTGCTCTCTACTCCAGTGGGCGTTGATCGCGTCAATGTCACCACCAGTGCCGAGATGCTTCAGTCCGTACTGTCACATAAAGACGCAGACTATATTTTTATGGCTGCCGCAGTGGCTGACTATACCCCTGTGAAGACGCATGCACTGAAACTCAAAAAACAGAAAGATGAGATCGTCGTGCATCTCCAGAAAACCACGGATATCCTCGCCCAACTTGGGCAACTACGTAGCGATGATCAACTCTTGGTCGGCTTTGCCATGGAAACTGGTAATGGACTGGAACATGCCCAGAAAAAGCTTGAGCAAAAGAATCTGGACTGGATTGTCCTCAATGACTTGCACGACGAGGGGGCTGGATTTGGTACGGAGACTAATCGGGTGACCTTGATTTCCAAAGACGGTGCATGCTATCCCATGGAAACGATGCCAAAACAGGAAGTAGCATCTGCGTTATTGGATCACATCCTGGTTCACTGTGAATAAAATATGAATCTCTTGTGCATAATTTGTGAATTTGGTTGCAATTTATGTTGTGAGGTGTGAGTTCAATGGTTTGGTAGTATATTCTTGTTATCCTGACCATCTAACATTTACTTTTCTTAACACCATCTGATTGTGGGTGCATTTTGTTGACGATGTTCTCCGCTATCGTCTTTGAAAAGACTGGTGATCATGATAGAGTTCTGCTGTTAGGATCTTTACACCTAGGGAAATCCTTCCCGTTTTATCTATCTAATCCATGAATGAGGCCCTTCGCAGTCTCCAAAATTTTCTTTCCGATCAGATCCGTATGCATGGACCAATCGTACCGTTAGATCCTCCCAAATCCTTCACGCAGAAGATCATGGAGATCGTGGATCCCGCTCATCCTGTTCACGGGTTGAATTCTCTGAATGAGCTGAGAGATTATGTCTCTTCAACGGTTCTTACTCCGATTGATGAAGATCGCACAAATGCTGTTTTTGGAGAGGGGAATCCCTCCGCAGATATCATGTTGGTTGGAGAAGCACCAGGGGCTGAGGAGGATCGCACTGGAAAACCTTTTGTCGGCCGTGCCGGACAATTATTGGATAAAATGCTGGCCGCGATAGATCTTTCACGTCAGGATATTTATATCGCGAATACGCTAAAGTCGCGTCCACCCAAGAATCGTAATCCGAATCCTGACGAAATCTCTGCACATCTTCCTATCCTCTATCGACAGATGTCTCTCGTTGACCCGAGGTTCATCTTGTGTCTTGGGCTCGTGGCCAGCCAAACCCTTTTGGGCTCCCATGATTCGCTCACCAAGCTTCGACAGCACACACATTCTTTCTACGGGGCTACATTATTGGTCACCTACCACCCGGCGGCACTTTTACGTAATGCAACATGGAAAAGGCCTACATGGGAAGATTTAAAACAATTACGTTATCTTTATCAAACTAAATAGAGGATTCATTACACTCATATAGATGGAGGCATTTCGACATTCATCATCCGTTCAGGTTCATCAGTTGCAGGATTCATCGGGTAGAGTTCCTCCTCAGGCGATTGATGTGGAGCAGTATGTTCTAGGATCCATGCTGATGGATCCTAAGTCTGTAAGTATTGCTAGCTCCATTTTGCCTGCTGATGCATTCTATCTTCCAAAGCATACAGCAATTTATGAGGCCCTTCTGGATCTCTCTAACAAAAACCAGCCGACAGATCTGATTACTGTTTCTGAGAGATTGCGATCTCAGAAACAGCTAGAAATGATCGGAGGAATCCCTTATCTAGCAGAGTTGACGGATCGAATATCAACATCCGCGAACACGGAGCGTCATGCACGCATCATCATTGAAAAATCTCTGCTCCGCAAAGTGATTGGCTCTATGTCCAAGCGCATCACTGAAGCCTATGATCCATCAACGGATGCTTTTGATCTTCTTGATGAAGCAGAAAGCGATCTTTTTAAGATCTCTCACAGTCAAGTTCGTCGTTCAACCCAAATGCTCAAAGATATCCTTCAGGAAACGATCTCGCATTTACAAACGATTAGCCACCGTGATCGTCTGCTCTCTGGTATCACCAGTGGTTTCTACGACCTTGACAAACTTACAGGGGGATGGCAGAATTCTGACCTGATTATCATCGCTGGTCGACCCTCTATGGGAAAATGTGTGGATGCCGATACACCGATCTTGCAGTCTGACGGTCAACTTATCCGTATTTCTGACCTCTATCAGCACAGAAACGCTCATATCCTAACGCTTGCAGAAGACCGACGCTTTTCGATCACACAACCCTCAGCATATCTCTATGACGGAATCAAGCCCGTATATCGTGTCACGACTCGGTTAGGCCGAAGCGTGAGCACCACTTTGTCACATCCGTTTCTGACCCATCAGGGCTGGCAGCCTTTGGGAGAACTCTCCTTGGGTCAGTCCATTGCTGTACCGCGTGAGTTACCCGTATTCGGCACCCACACTGTTCCCGATTTTGATCTTCAACAACTCGCCAATACGATCCGCAATACTCGCAAAGTGACATGGTCTATGCCTACCACTCGGGGTACGGCGATCAAAGCACGAGGAATCCAAGTGCTCCCTCAATGGGCATTTACGCTCCAAAAGGAATGTCTTGACCTCTTCTTTTTTGAACTCTTTCCAAGCGAAACGTCATCCATCGTGGTTTCCTCTGCCCATTTAGCCCAGCAAATCGCACATCTCGGCCTACGACTCGGAATACTCTGCCAACTTCGTGAGCGGTCTACTGGATGGTCTGTTACTCCACATATCAGAGTTGATCAGACATGCGGACATCCTCATCATATCCTTTTTGATGACATTGTTAACATTGAATGCATGGGGGATCGGCCTGTCTACGATCTAACGGTTGATGAAACACACAATTTTGTTGCCTCTGATGTATGCGTCCACAATACAGCTTTTGCCCTTGACTGTGCAAGAAATGCTTCAATGGATCGTGACAACCCGATTCCAACCGCCATTTTCTCTTTAGAGATGAGTTCGCGCCAATTGGCACAACGCATGATTATGTCGGAAGCTAGAGTCAATGCACAGAAAGCACGAAGCGGAACGATGAATGATAATGATTTTTCGGAGGTGGTCAAGGCGGCCGACAGATTTTTTCACTCACAAATTTTTATTGATGATTCTGCTGGACTTGGGGTCATGGAGCTCCGTGCTAAATGCCGTAGGTTAAAGTCTGAACATCAGATCGGACTTGTTCTGGTAGATTACCTTCAATTGATGCAGGGACGTAGCAAAGATAACCGAGAGCAGGAAATTGCCAACATCTCGCGATCCCTCAAGGAGCTTGCCAAGGAGCTGGATATTCCCGTGATTGCATTGAGTCAGCTCAACAGAAATGCGGAGGATCGAAAAGATCGACGCCCTCAATTAGCTGACTTGCGTGAAAGTGGTGCGATTGAACAGGACGCGGATGTAGTTGCATTTATCTACCGTCCAGAGTACTATGGAATTACGGAAGACAAGGATAGGCAACCCACGGAAGGGAAGGCGGAAATCATCATCGGAAAGCATCGCAATGGTCCAACTGGAAATATCCAGCTTCTCTTCAGAAAAGATTTTGCACGTTTTGAGAACCTTACACGGGAGGAATACTTTGATTCTGATGATGAAGATTCATCACCGATTTAAGGAGGTGACGGACGGATTCGAACCGCCGTACAAGGCTTTGCAGGCCTCTGCCTAGCCACTCGGCCACGTCACCTTGGCACGCCCGGCAGGAGTCGAACCTGCAGCCTGCGGATTCAGGTTTGTGCCAGTTTCCCGACTCCCTGGACTATCTCTTCACCTTCTTCAAATGAAGGAAGGGGTGGCCGTTTAGTCTCTACACCTTCCCCGAAGGGCTTGGCTCGGGATTACCGTAAACTCATGTTCCGAAGGCTTCCCCGAATTTGACCACTTACACGCTATCCGTTTCCAGATAGCGGCCCACTTGTTGCAGAAGTCCGCTGCTCTATCCAGTTGAGCTACGGGCGCATGTATGTAAAAGAACCGTCAATGAGGTGTCGGGGCGGCCGGATTTGAACCGACGACTTCTGCGTCCCAAACGCAGTGCTCTACCGGGCTGAGCTACGCCCCGATGGGACTTGTTTATGTCAAAGCTTTCAGCTCAGCTGCAACATCCTGTTGCGGAACCATTTTCTCCTTGAACCGAAACTGTCCATTCGGCTTTTTTTCCGCAACAATCAACTTCGCCATGATTTTTCTCTCTTGGCGGCGCTTAAGCACTTTATCTCCAAACGATTGTTTCTTGGCCATGTTATTTGATTTCTCTGTGAAGAGTGTGTTTACGAAGCGTTGAGTTATATTTTTTCAACTCAAGCCTGCCAGCGGTATTGCGACGATTCTTCACGGTAGAATATCGGCTAGTGCCCGGTGCTTCCGTGCATTCAAGAATCACATTATGTCGCACATCTTTTCCTTTACGTGCCATGGGATGATAGGTTAAAGGTTATACAGATACACCTTGCTTACGCGCTTCACGTAATACCTCCTCCACTCCTTTCTTGTTGATGGTCTTAATGGTATTCGCAGAAACCCGTAATTTGACCCAACGTTTTTGTTCTGGAAGATAGAACCGCTTGGTCTGCAAGTTGACTCCAAAACGCCGTCGCGTCTTGTTATGAGCATGTGAGACATGATTGCCTGACATGGGACCTTTTCCGGTCAATTGATCTTTTCGTGCCATGAAGAAATGCCCGTTTTTATTTTGGGTAGCAAGCTTGTACGATCCCGCTGCTCCAATGGTTCACTTTAATGATCGTGTGTCACTGCACGACTCGGATCTTCTTGGGAGGCACGCCGTGCTGGAACGTATGCGGCCAGTAAACACAGTCCAAAAGAAATTCCAGCAATCAGAAGTAAGTCCAACATTTGAATGGACACTGGATAGGCCTGAATGACAAATGACTCTGCACCCAGAATAGGAATCAGTTCATATTGCTTTTGGATCCACAGGATCCCAAGTCCAAGAACAAATCCACATCCTGCCCCGATCAGCCCGATCAGTCCACCCTGCATCAAGAATAACCGTTGTATATCTTTCACTGTTGCTCCCATGGCCTGTAACACGCCTATGCTTCGCCTTTTTTCTACGACAACCATCGTCATAGATCCCAGAATATTGAAAGCGGCAACGACACAAATGAGAATCAGGATCAAAGATGCTCCCCATTTTTCAAGCTGCATCACATCATACAGGGACTGCTGAAGTTCGTACCATGTCTGAATCTGGAGTCCTTGAGGATAGATCTCCATTAAGTGCTGCTGAACCTGATCAGCGTCTTCTACATCAGAGAGACGTAGATCAATCCCAGAGACCTGATTTGTGAGGTGAAAAAGCGACTGTGCTTCGTTGATGCCTATGAATACATGGGTATTATCATAGGTTTCCTCCAGTTTGTAGATCCCCCGCAGGTCAAATGTTTGAGGAGCAGGTGGGGAGAAGACACGTGTGAGCATATGTGCCAACCCTTGGGCAGAAAATAGGATTGCATGACGTTGCTCGGAGCCTGGAGAGAGACGAAGTCTCTGACTCAGGCTTAACCCCATCACCATCCCTTTTTCACGGGTATCAAATTCACCAGAGACAAGACCCTCGTTCATGGAATCTGAGGCAACCCCTCGAATCATGACAACGCGATTGACTTCCGGCTGATGAGCGGTCAGCAGCAGTGCCTTGCCTTCAATGTAAGGCTCAGCGCGCTCAACTTCTGACAACTCCATCGCTTGATTGGCCAGTGCCTGTGCCTTCTGTTGCGAAAGGGTTTCTCCATCATCTGCAACGATACGCACATGGGGATCTATCGATACAAGCAGATCACGAACGACATCATAGAATCCATTCATCACTGATAACACGACGATGAGTGCAGCGACTCCTACCGTAATCCCAGTAACGGAAATGCCCGACATGATCGTAATCAATGGAATCCTCTGCCGGCTATGCAAATGCCGTCGTGCTATGAAAAATTTAAAATCCATTGGATAATCTACAAATCCTGCAGAATTCTAAGCTGTGGCACAAAGATCTCACTGCTTCTTTGTATTGAATGATTAAAGTTGCTCTGAGTGGACAACAACCATCAACATCTATAATCTTCATGTGCCTGTGATCCATCCTCAGATCTGAAGATCTATGGTACAATGTATGATTGACACACAGATCTGATGGAAGAATGAATGTATCAAATTTTTTGAAAGCATACGTAGACTCAAGGGTAAATATGCTGGTTTGATTCATCAAGACTGGATGTTGATGCTCTGGACAGAGATCTTCTTGAATCCACTGATACAATCTACAATGGATGCGTTACTTAACGAGAAGGGTGGTTGCTGAGACTTCATGCTTTGTCTGTTGGTTGATCACCCAACGAATGAATCCACATTCATTGTGGTTGATCGTTGTTGAATCAAGGGAATGTTCGCTGGGTGGAATGAATATAGACAGTTTGGTCAACAACATAAAATAGGAGCCAATATCGATTAGATTAGAATCTCCATTCCACAAGTCGTCACATCCAACTTCTGGTGTGACATACCCTTTTTCCAAAACTATTTCTACGCTGTAGCAGCCTCTTTCTCAAGTGATGTAGAATGGTGGGGGAGAGTATCTTCGGTTGTAGATGTGATTCCCATTTCGTCTAAGAATTGGGATGGATCTCTTGGAGTACCGAAGTATTCTTTGGAGCGAGTCAGGGTTACAGATTCTTGTGCACTTGTGAGTGCTACAAAGCAGCTTCTACGTTCTCTCTCCATTTCATCGCTATGAACTCCATGATGGAGGGCAGTCACCGCAGGAAAGATGCCCTGAGACATGCCAGCAAGATAGACATGCTTAAATTGAAGTCCCTTCGCGAGATGAACCGTTAAGCATTGAATGGAAGTAGGCGTGGGGCGACCAATCGTTGAAGGGAAGAAGTTCTTCATGTAGGTATTCAGAGTAAGGTCTGAACCATGCTGATCAAGAATGTCGGCATGCTTCTTCTGCCATATTTCCAGATCACTGCTTAGAAATTCGTCTTGATGCTGACCATTTGATCCATGGTCAAAATGATCAAAAAACATCTCAAGTGTGTGCAGAAAATCAAAAGATTCCTGGAGGTTTTCACGAATTAAGTTGAATATATAATGATCCTGTTCCGGTTTGATACGACTGACAACATTGATCCAAGCTCTCAGAAAATCACTATCGGTGAAGATAGAATCCATCTCCACTGATTGAGATTCAACAATGATGCCCGTGACCAGATTCCACTGTCGGCAAAGTGTTTTTAACATGACCCGGTCATTGGGTGACGCAGCAAGTGCCAAAGCTGCACTCATCACTCCTAAGATTGGAGAATCAAATGGGATCTTTTGTTGAGGCACAAAGGTCTCTATTCCTACATTTTGAAGTTCATGGGCGATGGCTTGAATCAGTTGATTCGTCCGTGCAAGGATCACGCAATCTTCAGCCTGAAGATTGTTAGAATAGATACTCTCGGCAATATATTCAGACTCCTCTCTGGAGGAATTGAGCATCTCGTAGTTGATCTTCATGGTAGACGATGGAGCCCCATTGACTAGCTTCACCTTTTCCATCTCTTTTTGTATACCAGAATTTACCACGATCAGGCGATTCGCACGACATGTTATTTCTGGAGAACAGTGATTGTTTTCGGGGAGTTGGGTGACTGTGAGATCGTAATCGCGTTTGAGATCAGACAATCGCTTCTGACTTGCTCCATTCCATTGGTAGACGAGTTGTGTATGATCTGCAAATGCCAAAAGATGGTTGTTTCTGTTTGGTGCAAGATGTCGCAGAAGATCATACTGTGCTTGATCGATGAGATGGATATCGGAAACACAAATTTGCCTCCATGTTATATTGACTACATTCGTTCTTAAGTATGTTTTTTCTTTAAGCAATCGGTTGGCGAAATAAATTAAGCTACCATAATCTTGACGATTGTATTGTTCAAGAGCGTCACAATATGCAATAAATAAATCTGTTACCCAATTTGGCCAAGCCTTTTGGTCATCTGGGTGTTCTGGATTGTAGGACTCAGAAAAAAGTTGATCTATAAGCCTGAGAAGAATAGTATAATCTTCCTGAATGTATTTGGAATGGCCGATCACCTTCTCACATGCTTTCTCCAGAATGATGGCACGCTCTTCTGGATGAGTGAGTAGGGCAAAATCTAGCTCAATTCCTATATGGCTTCCATGCTGACGCAAAAGTTGCATGGCATACGTATGGAATGTGCAAACACGGTATCCTATAAAACGACCAATCAGTAATGTCTTGACAGCCCTCTTCAAAGAATTGATCGCTTTAGTGCCAGAGCTGAGAGATAGTATTCCTGGTCGTCTTCTCTGTTTATATAGTATATCAACCATCCGAATGGACTGAACCTTGATTTTTCCAGAATCAGGTCCACCCAAAACCAAGAGCGGTCCATCCCTCCATTCAAAAACTTCAAGTTGGTTAGCGTTGAGATGATTCGTATCAATCATGATCACTACCGTCTGACATGCTTCTCACTGTGTCTAATACAGAACGAATCTGTGGGGATACAGATTCCATTCCCCTAGTCTCTAACTCAAGGCCAACATTGAATGCAGCTTTGACCTTAGAGCGTTTTGGGAAGTGTTTTGCATAGTCTTCCCAATAGTCAGGGTCATTTATTGATGTTGTGATTCGATCGTGATTTGACATGAAAACCTCGTATACATCACCAAAACCGTTTTGAAGCAAATTAGTTTCTATATTCGGATATGGAAAAGTCATTTTTTCGGCTTCCTTGCTACCTTTGAGCAGGGGCTTGAGTTTTCTTTCAACGATGAGACGATTATTGTCATCATCACCAACACAGTACCAAGATATCCCCAGAGCATTGGCAACCTTGGCCAACATACTCACATCGGATTGTTGATATTCCACAATTCGCACTCCTATATCATGAAGATTCCAACCAAGTGCAGTAGCTGCTGCAGAATACACCCATACTTCGGTCTCTCCCTCAACCAGTAACCAGCATCTTGCAAATAATAACTCGCCCCGGCTTCGTTGAATATGATAATTAAATTTACGGGTTTCTTCCTCGGTTAACTGCCCACGCAACAATTGAAATGATTGAATACCTTTGGGTGTTTGAGCTAATCGGCGAATATGATGGATATCAACCTCGGATAAGAGTTCTCCGCTATGCGTTGATATGATCCTCTGATGTGCAAACGTCTGTACAATTCTCCATAGTATGCGTACTGCGGAAGGATGCAAATGTGCCTCTGGTTCCTCCAGAGCCAAGATCGTTGCATCTTGATCTTGAGTTTCCAGAAATGCTGAAAAGAGCATGAGAACAGCAAGGCTTTGCGTTCCTTCACCATGGCGAAAAAGGGGGATCATGGATCCTGTTTTCGTTCCAATGAGCACCTGAGATTTGGAGAGAATATCCAAGGTTCTATTTGGTACAGCCTCTATGTCAACGACATCTTGGCTTGCAACCAGAACAATCTTCTGTAACTCCTGAAGTTTTGTTTTCACTTGGTCAAAACGATGATGTGAAGACACAATGAGATCGTTGATTTCTTTTAACTTGGATTCGATAGCTGATTTATTGTCATCTGACAGCTGGGAATCCTGAAGAAATGGTCTCCAGAATGGGCCTGTTCCATCAAAGTGATAGCCTGCATCTCGAAGTGCTTTCAGATAATAATACTCAAATTGGTGTGCGAGTGTAGAATATGACCTGTCAGAGATATTATCTATGATCTCTCCTTTTTGGTTCAGAAATGTTATAGCCTGAACGAATTGTCTTATGCTAGAATCATACTGACAAGTTACACGCAAGCAAATGTATTTTCCTGATTCAGAATCAAGTACTATTATTCCCAGTCCCTCCAATATCTCGGATACTTTCTCATTCCATTCTCCATAGAATTCCTCTGAAAATGTAATGGTGATCTCTATTGGATCCGAAGATGAAGGATCGGATAGATGCCCGGGAAGGTGGAAATCCAGTGGTTCAAAAACGAGTTCCTGCTGAGGATTGATTTCACTCAAGCAGAGCCTTAGTGCGTCCATGATGGAGGTTTTCCCCGTATTGTTTTCACCGATCAGAACGGTTGTTTCATCTAAATCAAGTTTGAGGTTCTTGACTCCTCGAAAGTTTCGGATCTCCAATGATTTGATCTTCATAAGCTATCACCTATAGTTTTGTTCTTGCTGATTGGTAAGACATGCGATTACATTACGATTGTACGCATGGAGTAAAGGGTTTTTACGGTAGTTCAGTGCCTTAGTTCCCTGAAACCTAAACGATGATGATGCCCATCGTCATTCCCTTTAACAGCATTTCCATGGCCCATGCTGAGGCGTTTCGCCTGAGTTCCCTACTGCTGATCAGAATTCATAGAGGCTCAGACTGAGTTGGTTCGTGCCTTGTGCGGTCGGTTTGGTGAGGAGTGCGCGGTTGAGAGGAAGCCATTCGAAGTTGCATGTCCTTCGGGCGATGCCTTTGATGTGCTCCTACTCCGTTCAATGAATCTTCATGCGAATTAGCGATTTGAGTACTTTACTGCCATTGGTGGGTGTGGGGTTGCTGCCTCCTATTTGGAGGTGGTGGATGATCTTTTGTTGAATCCTCCTCGTGTCCGCCGTTTCTCTCGTGAAGGTTTGGCCGTGAACTCCGTGCGTGATGACTATGGGTATTGGGTGACTTTCCTCTATGAATCTCAACCTGCTATGGATCTGACTTCAAAATGCTTCTAAGCGTTTGCTCTTGATCGTTGAATTTCATACCATTCGTGATTGGAAACAATGGTGCTATCTTGTGTCGGGATTCGTTTTTTTGGTTCGCATGCCCCATCCTGTATTGTTGACGGCGTAGAATTCTGTGCCGAGTTGTGGCAATGTCTTTCTTATCATGGCCGCACGGATATCTGCACCAATGACTTTCTTCCATGCTATGCAAATTCGCTCTTTGTTTTGTTTGAGATGTTTTCGCCGATCTTGTGAATTTCTTTCGATGTAGTCCGTGCTTAGGAAGCGATCTTTTCGATGGTCATTCCCCTTAGCAGGTATTGTTGATCTTGGAGTTAAGTGTCTGTATTTTGCTTATTATTCTTTTCGATATTTTTCAGGATGGGTCTTCAGATAGACCGAATTACATCAATGTGAACTATAATAGATTGGATGATGCGTCATGGATGGTCATACCTTGTCCAAGATCAGCAACGATGGAAGCACGAAGTTCTTTTTGATACTCTGGTCTTTTTTTGTATTTCACTGTACCAGTTACTGATGACGCTATTATCTTACGGATGTCCCCCGCTTGACACGTCCCCTTTACATTATCCCGACAGATTCCTACATTCCATATAAGGAATCAGATCGAATTCTCGTCTTCTTTATGCAGAGGTGCCAGTTGGCCAGTAAGCAGGTGTCATCCAATCTTGGCCTAAGATTCTTCTACTACCTTGGTTTTGACACTCGTCTAAATCTTTTCGACACGTCATCAATGTGTCTTCGTTGATTACCATCCAAACACCCGATGTTCTTTGGGAGTCATATAACGAGGTTAACCATATATTGCGTGGGAGTGCGTAATTAAAAGGTTTGGAAGGATGGTGCCTACTGGTGGTGGTTTAGAAAGGCGGGGAGTCAATGATTCAGAATCCATTGTGGTCGGTGGTAGTATTTGAGTTTGTCTTTTTTGATACTCAATGCGAACGACTTGATGAGTTGGAGGGGCAAGATGGATCTGCATGATGGGTTGGACCACATTTGCCCCGAACATTCTGCTCAACGTAGTTCACTATTGACTACCTGCCCTGCTGAGACGTGGTTAATGTTGGCATCCTGTCCTGCGAGTGCAGATGTCAGATGCCTTCAGTATTTCTAGTAGAATGAGTTAGTTCAATTGGGAAGGCGATACTTAGTAGCTCGGTCTTATTTCATGCGTTCCTGAATGACATCATGGAGTTGGGTTGCTCTCTGTTGGGCTTTAATAATCTGTGTAGGACTTAGATCGTTTCTTAGTTTCAAGATTGAGTCCTCAAGGATTTCGGCTTGCATCTCCGTTAGTCCACCAGTAGCTCTGGCAATGATGTGCCATGAATAGGCTTCCGTTAAGTCTTTTTCTACTCCACTCCCATTAGCATAGATCCTTCCGAGATTGTGTTGTGCCTCTGCGAGTCCCTGTAGGGCTGCTTTTCTGTACCAGTATATTGTCTGTGTGAAGTCTTGATCTACTCCACTCCCATTAGCGTAGGCCATTCCAAGATTGTGTTGTGCCTTTATATGGCCCTGGCTGGCTGCTTTCTTCCACCAGAGGGCTGCCTGCGAGTGATTTTTCTCTACTCCTATCCCTTCGTTGCTGGCGTTTCCAAGTTCATATTGTGCATCCACGAGTCCCTGGCTGGCTGCTTTACTGTACCAGTGAGCTGCCAGAGCGTGATTTTCTTCTATTCCATGCCCTTGGGCGTAGGCGAATCCGAGTTCATATTGGGCCTCTGCTAATCCTTGTTCAGATGCTTGTCTGAACCAGTATAATGCCTGAACGAAGTCTTGTTCTTCTCCTCTTCCATCGGCGTAGGCTAATGCGAGCTTGTATTGAGCTTCTGCGTATCTTTGTCTAGCGGCTTTCCTCCACCATTGGGTTGACTCCACTAAGTCTTGTTCTACTCCCATCCCTTCATCATAGACCCGTCCGAGGTGGTATTGTGCTTCTGCGTGTTCCTGTAGGGCGGCTTTCTTCCACCAGTGGATTGCTTCCGTAAAGTTCTCAATCACTTCAATCCCTTCGATATAGATTGTTCCCAATTCAAATTGGGCCTCACGGTTTCCCGCTTCTGCTTGTTCTTTGAGTTCCTCAATGCTTTGCCCTTGGGTTTTGGTTACTCCCAGAGCAATGAGGAGTAGAGCAATAATGTAGATTGTTCTCTTTGGGGTCATGGTGGTTAATACCTCCGTTGTTGAGTGTGGTTGTAAGCTTTTCTCTTTTGTTGGTTCAGTAGTCGGTGTTTTTCGGGTTGGTGCCCGTGTGGTTTTGTGGCTTTGCTGGTTGGCCGGGGGGCGTGCTCTGAAATCCATTGACTGGATTAGTTGGAGGAGGTGGGGCCTATTCTATGTTCAATGCTGTTAAGCCATCTTTGGAACTCTTGGTTTGTGGGGGACAAAGCACTGCGTTGGTATGAAAATGCAGGTTCAACATCTCCGTTGCTCCTACCAGTCCCTGTGGGCGTTTTTCCGTTAGTTCGTTGCCGTTCAGATAGAGCCATGTAAGGTTGGTGAGGTTGTCTATCTCTGGGGGGATAGTTCCCGCTAGTCCGTTGAAGTTCAGGCTGAGGTCTGTTAGGTCTCCCCCCATAACCGTGAATCCGTACCAGTCTCTGAAGGCTTCCATGCTGGTTGATGCCGTGGTTGTGTACCATCCAGTGCTGTTTTTCCATCCGCCTCCGTTGGTTGCTCGGTAGAAGGCTTTGAGGGCATTGAAGGTGGTTTCATTCTTTTTGAATGCTGAAATTTCTTCCTCCCTCAGGTAACCGTCTTGCAGGTGATCCTCAAATGCTGGGGAGCAGGTTCGTTGCAGGTTGAGTCCGTTGCTCCCTGCTTTTTTGATCTTCCAGTTGCTGTGGGGTTGGTGCTCCGTGAAATGCTGGGAGGCAGGTGGGCTTTCTGTCCTTTTTTGCCCGTAGGGTGCTCACAGTGTCCCTGTATTGCGATGTGGGCTTTCGGTAGGGTTGGTGTCCCTTTTTGGGCTACGCGTTGAAATTTGCCCCGTTTCTGTGCGATTGTGGGTAATGCTGGGGTTGGTGCTCCGTGTAAAGGTTCCTTTTGGGCAGGTTTGTTTGCCGATTTTCCCTGCTGGATTAGTTGCGGTTTGATCCCTTTTTCTTTTCGGGGAGTTTACCGAGTGAAGTCCGTGCGCCCAGTGTCCAGTAATGTGGGCTGGGCGCCTTTTTTTTGCTCTATGCCTGCGAATGGTCATTTGGTTTCGGGTCGTATTGAGT
>JAPOUL010000072.1 GCA_026708685.1 Bacteroidota bacterium | reverse complement strand
CCAAATGGTGCGGAAAATCTGTGCTTTTTCCCGAAAAAAATAGGGTTAAGTTCAGATCTACTCTTCACTAACACAGTGCACTGAAGCAATCAGCTGTGCATCTAATTCCATAAAAATCCACTGAGCGTCCCCGTCGAAAACAGCCAATTCCTAACAAATCTCTGAACGGGTGCATTGAAAACACCCCAATGCGGGTCGGGATCTGACTCAGTCGGATAGTCAGGTTGATGTCGTCACACTAGGCGTGAAAGGGGGCAGTAACCAAGTGTTCGTAAGGGGCGGGTACTCAACGACATGAAATTTTTCATTCGGGAGTTAGGGAAGAACCAGCGGGGGCAAAGGTGAGCATGGGGAGTACACGATGGAAACTTTTAGAGGTACCCGGCCATTTCATCCGCCAGTTCAAGGCTATCCAAGATTGGCAAACCGCGAGTTAAAAACCACCTGCGATGATTGATCTTATCAGCCACCCACCCATGGTCAGAATTATACCGATACCCGTAGTTGTACCAATCTTGAGCCATTTTATCAATGAATCAAACCGTTTTTCCAATAAATCAAACCGTTTTTCCAATAAATCAAACCGTATGTCTACCGATTCAAACCGTGCGTCCACTGAATCAAATTTGGCTTGAACAATACTCTTGAAGGAATTAATTTCAGTTTTAACTGAATCGGTTGGTAGATCCGACTGAATTTCCACAAGTTCGTGGGTTTCTGCTTCAGTCAAGGATCCGTTTTTATCCAACTTCCGCAACAAGACAAAAGGACGAGTGCGTGGGCTGGAGGAAGCGTGCGATGTGGTTTCCATGATAAAATATGAATTCGTTTAGTAATTAAACAGTTATCGTCCCAGTCTGTTCCCCAATAGAGAAATGATCTACTGAAACAAAGCCAAATTAATCAGGCAGACCTGCAACATCTGCGTATGTGACTATATGGTTCACCTTCTGCGAGCCATATCTGTTAAGGTACTTATGTTTGTATATTTAATCCCATTGGTTCCCCGCACCTCCATGAACATTAAGATAGTATTTCGAATTCTTCTGTACTGATACGAAAGGTATGAAGATGAATCAGTACCAGAATAGTAACGAATGACCATGTGATTACAGCACCAGAAAAAGTTCTAACCTCATGGCTGATCATATTCATTATCGTTTATCCAAAGGTAGCATCTGTACTGGTCCTGTTGACGGTTCCAAGTATAGAACTTAGTGGAATGGTGCGTGAAAGGATGTTTAACATAGATAGAAATACCTGATGATGCCTACAGGGCTGATGCTGTAAATGTCAACCAAGAAAGATCAGAAACTGGCGAGATCTTCACATTCAACGATGAAACGACTCAACACGTAAACGCCACGAATACTGGCTGAAACATCACAAAAACCGATTGAATTTGATACAAGGATTGTCAGATTAATATTGCCCATTCATTCAGATTGATCATGAGCTACTCATCCGTTTGGAACGACTGTCCTGTATAGTATGAGAAACATTCAACTATACCCCATGCAAACTTGCACATAGTCAAATGATTCCTAAGAACCAACAATGATAGAGCATCCACTCTATTGGGTTGATAAAGGTTCAATCAGAAATAGATCTCACAGTTCTTCTCCGTGAAAAATCTCAAGCCCGCAAGGAGATGCCTTTTGATACACAGACTCCATTGCACCGATAAGAGTGTGCTGAGCACGCCAGAATGGAAATTTTCCTAATCGCTTTACAAGTGCTGCAGTGGCGGGAGGAGTACGAACTGTTCCAAAGAGATCGTCTGGTAATGTCCCTTGCCCCCAGTAGCAGTCATCGGGAAGTAGAGGGACGGATGCAGGTTGTATGTCTTGTTCATGATCTGTGTCTTCATGCTCCTCAACTGATTCACCCGTAATGGCATGTAAAAGTTCTTCACGTGTAATTCCACGAAGCTCAAATAACAGAAATGGATCTCGGTCAAATTCTTCAGCCAACAAGTAGTAGACCGCTGCAATATGTTTGCATGGGTTAGACCAATCTGGACATGAGCAGCCCGTCTTAAGGTCATTCTGTCGTTCAGGAAAGAGCGGAGTTCCAGCCTCCTTCAATACATCCTCAAGATCCTCTGGGATCTCTCCTGCCATGAGCCGAGCTGTATAGTAAGGCTGTTCCATCAATGATTGTGCTAGTTTCTTCCACACTGATGCTTTGAAGGTTTTCATTTCAATTTCCACAGAGTAGGGAGCACCACTTGATCCCTGAACTTTGGAGTTAACCTTTCCTTTATTAATTTCTATCGATAACACCTGACCTCTCCGTGCGTAAGATTTGCCACGTCCAAGGCGTGCCCCAATCCTGAAACTCTCCAATGTGTCAACCCATCTGATTCCCCACCAAGTCTTGCCAAAGCTCCCCCTCATAGACTGGGGTTTAATCCCTCCCTTTACTGTGCGTGGTCTAGCGGGAGGAAAGTAGTAATAGTCGTCGTAGTATCTCGGCATGAACCAAGCGATTCTTAAATTTTAGATTATTCAACAGCTTCCCTTTGCAGGCGAAGAGCATTTTTAAGATCACGCGTAGATAGTTCCGTAATCCACTGTTCTCCAGCTGATACGACACTGTCAGCAACTTCTCGTTTTTTCTCAATCATTTGGTGGATGTGTTCTTCAATTGTTCCACTACAAACGAACTTGTACACCTGTACATGCTTTGTTTGTCCAATTCGAAAAGCACGATCTGTAGCCTGATTCTCAACGGCAGGATTCCACCAACGATCATAATGAAAAACATGATTAGCACGGGTGAGGTTTAACCCAGTACCTGCTGCCTTTAAAGATAATAGAAAAATTTGCGGACCCATGTCCTCATGCTGAAAACGTTCAATCATTTGATCACGTTTTTTCTTGGGAACTCCACCATGTAGAAAGAGAACTTCTCGTCCGAAGGTTTCCTGAAGGTGTTTGCGAAGCATCTCACCCATTTCTGTAAATTGAGTAAAAATGAGTGCACGATCGCCAATCTCGTACACCTCTTCAAGCATTTCAAGGAGGCGGGTTAACTTACCCGATCGACCAGCAATTTCTGAGGCATCATGGAGAAACTGAGCTGGGTGATTACAGATCTGTTTGAGTTTCATAAGTGTGGCAAGGATCAACCCTTTGCGCTGAATATTCTCAGCATCTTTAAGTCCTTCCGAGATTTCTTTGACAACGGCGCGATACAGAGATCCCTGTTCTTTCGTCAGCTTTGTAAAGACATTTGTCTCTTGTTTTTCAGGTAGATCATCAATGATGTTTTTGTCGGTTTTGAGTCTACGAAGGATGAACGGTCCTGTAATCTGTTTCAGCAGCTGCGTTGTTCGTTGATCACGATCAACCTGGATGGGAACAAAAAACTGACGTTTGAACTCGGCCTGCGAATCAAGCATCCCTGGATTGAGAAATTCCATGATGGACCATAGCTCTCCTACATTATTTTCTACAGGAGTTCCTGTAAGGGCAATTCGATAATTGGCTTCAAGTGCCCGAGCTGCCTTGGCCTGCTTTGTTCCAGGGTTCTTGATATTTTGAGCTTCATCCAAAACGATCGCACTCCATTTGATCTGATTCAAGACCTCAAAATCCCGATGTAGGAGCGGGAAGCCAGTCAAAACCACATCTGTCTTTTTAGCTTCTTCTTTGAAGACTTCTGGATCCTTTATTCGGCGCATTCCATGATGTACAAGAACGGATAAACTGGGTGTGAAATGTGCAGATTCATTTTGCCAGTTACCAATCACAGATGTAGGACTTACGACCAAGATTGGTTGCTTTGGATTGGACTCTTTGGTGCGTTGAATCATCGCAAGCGTCTGCGGAGTTTTCCCCAATCCCATATCATCTGCAAGACAGACACCAAACCCCCATTGCTGCATAAAGGCTAACCATGAGTAACCGCGAGATTGATAGGGGCGCAGCGTTCCATTAAATAGATCAGAAATGGGAATTTCTTCAATTTCTGAATTGTTTTCTAAGGAGTAGAGAAGATCTCCAACCCACCCCGAAGCCTCAATCCCATCCAATGGAAGCTGGTCGGGCGTTTTGGCTGAACCAATGGCCATCTGCACAGCATCTCTTGCGGTCATGTCTTGGCCTTGCATTTTCTTCCAAAACCGAATGGCTTCCTGAATGGCATCAGCATCAAACTGCATCCATTGACCGCGAATTTGTACAAGTGGGATCTTGAGCTGAGTGAGTGCTTCAATCTCTTCCATAGAGATCTGCTCATCTCCGATAGATAGTTGCCAGTCAAAGTCTACAATCGTATCCAACGAGATGCCACTCTGACTCTGCATTTTAGGGGAGGATACCGAGGCCTTCACCGAAAGTTGTCTTCTTGCACCGCTTGCCGTCCACCATGATGGAAGTTGAACATGATACCCAGCCTGTTGCAGTAGCCATGCCGTTTCATTTAAGAACGTATAGGCTCCCCTTGTGTCTAAATCAGCTCCACCAGGACAATTGGTTTTCAGACTTTCTGCGAAAATAGGATGGACAGTGGAAACATGTCCCAATGTTAACAGGAGATATTCCTGAATATTGGCGTGATATTTTGCAAATATGGATTTTGTCTGCTGATTTGGAACCCATGCATCCGCCACTTCAATGTACAGACTTGGGTCATCTGTTGCATTCAGGAGATAACGGACGAACCATTGTTCATTCAAATCATCCTCTGGTTCTTCAAGGCGAAAACATAATCGAAACGGTGTCTTGGCAGTTACCGACAGCGGCCGTTGCCAAGATTTGATTTGCTGAGCCAGATACTCTAACTCTTCTGAATCACCCGACATGGTGGAATTCCAACTGCATAAGGCATGAATCCACTGATCGTGAAGGCTATCGAATGATTTCTTCGATGGCTTGGGTGCTTTTGAGAATTGTTTTTCTGTCCAAGATAGCCTGACTAAGTAGTTTACAAAGACCTTTAAAAGTCTTGAGATGATCAAGTTCGGATCCTCATCTGGGGCAGTTTTATCGTCTTTTGTGAATGCTCTGCACGCATGGGGCATAGCATTCGATAGGATAGAAAGAACTTGTGTGTCCTCCCCTACGATAACAGGTTCCCAGACGGCTTGAAACTTTCCCGATTCCTCAGACAAATTTGGCAAAAACTGTTGCTGGGCAGTCAATGCTCCCGCAAATCGTAATACATTGGTAAAGAATTGTAGATCAGAACCAATAAGAATGCCGGGGGCAAGTATTTCTTGACCATAGCAGGAAGCAAGTAAATCAATGGTATTTTCAGTAGAAAGAGGAAGTGCAGGGACTGGCCATGGTGTCAGAATGGGTTTTGAATCATCTGGCTGGACATCCGCGATCATTGGACTTGATGGCAATGGAATATCCCCCTGAGTTGGAAGCCATAGATGATGACGTAGTGCTTTAGTCGCTTGGAGGCGAAGACCTATGTCGGCAGTTGTGGTGATCAGCTGTTTAGAGGGGGCGGCATAAGGCAAAACTTTTTTTGACTTGCTTATTTTTCCCCTTGGAACTTCGCCCCACAGCAAAAACCGATCTTCCCGAACACATAAATGGAGAATGATCATGTTGGAATAATTAGAACAGTCAGTTTAGATTAATGTAAATACTGAAATGATTCTCATCCAAGTTGTAGTTGATTATGAACTGTTCATCTCTCAAGAAATCAGTTTCCCGATTAACTTCATAGAGATTCTACAATAATCCAGATGGGAGGACTTGACCTTCAACCTATCATCGCTATCAATATTATCTGAATCGGAGAAATAGCTTGTGTCTTATTCATTTTATTTCGCCTCTTCATCACTGTAGCGTAGGAAAAATGTAGACTAATCAATATTCTTCACCAATGATTTCTGATGAGATGTACTTCTTAAATGAGTCTATGTCAGTGAAACAGTCATAGCCCGCTTGACTGACAGTTTTGTAGGTTTCAGCCGTTTCGTTGAGTAACAGAGCAACTGGACGATCCAGTCCAACCCGAATTCCCTCGGGCCATGCAATGTCTATGATGGTTCCACTTTCATCTGGAGATTGGGCAAGTTCAAAGCCAAATTCGCCTATGGGAAGTTGTTGAGATTTCATCCATTCCTGAACTTCTTGTAGTTGACTCTCCTCATCTAAAGTCTCAATGTGGGAATCGATTTTCACCGATAATTTCAATTTATCTGATTGAAGATTTCTAATCTCAGGTTCAGGATGGTCTATATTGAGTTCTTTGAGAAACTTGTTAGCTGCATTTGCTAGTAGTTGGCGACGTTCTTTGAGAAAATCAGGATAGTTCTCAATTTTCCATAATTCTTCATCTTCAGGAATCCATTGGGATTTTAAGACATTAGGATAATTATCACGAACCCAGTAAAAATATCCTCTTGAATCTAAATCATTTGAATCAGGTCGACAAGCTTTTGAAACCCTTGGACATTTAGCACCGATCTTTTGGTTACATGCCGCGGTAAGAAAGCAGAAATTCCCAAGAGCGTTGACCTGTGTTCTATCATTATAGCCCGCCTCGTAAAGTCTTGATTTAGGAAAAATATGATGTAGATGCAACTCAGATCCTTTTCCTATCAGATATTTATTGAGTACGATGCCACTACAAAAATCCTTTGCTTTCCCCATGCATGTCAACCAATAAAGGGCTGGGTAATTGCGTGCACCTGTAGACCATGCGTCAAAATCTGAAGAAAGAATCTGTGGTCGGCCCCATATGGTTCCTATTTCAGAAATCAACCGATTAACACCATTCAAACTACCGTCAACATTCATTAAATGTTGCTTAATCATTCCATCATTAATTCCTGCAGATCGTCCTTGCATTCCTGCCTGCAAGAACCAATACATAAGTAGATCCCATTCCTCTGCACTTATTTGCCGATCTTTGGATAACTCCAAATGTCGTACAAGTATAGCAATGGAAAACTGTGCAAATAATACTTTGTGGTGATCAAGTCCAAGCCTGCTTGAAATTTGATTCAGCACTACATCCACATATTTGACAGTCCGTTGTAAACCTGCCTCAAATACTGAACCATCTGTATTGTGAAGTTGCTTGAAAGCTGATTCCCCTTGAATTACAGCATTAACGCATCGGAGAAGCCAGTCTAATTTAAATTTATAACGCTCCTTATTCCATTGATTTACTGCTTTATTCATCTCTTTTCTTGCATTGGGCCACTCAGATGATATTGTAGCAAGTGCTAAATCTCCGTGTGATAACTTGGTGCCACTACTATTGAGGCGGTTAAATATCTTCACAACTTCTTCAATATCTTTTTGATTATCAGTGATCTGTTCAACATGAAAATTCTTATCCTTGACCCCAAGTAACCTACTGAGAGGCCCATAGATTTTGGGGTAGTTTTTAATAGGTTGTTCATTCCTCTCAAGATGATCCACTATATAATCATCAATTCCTCCTACTCCCACTTGCATTACTTCCGTAACATCAAACCAAAGTGGATCGTCTTTCATTTTTATTGGCTGATAAAATTCAAACTTTTCATCGAGCACATGAAAATGGAGAGACTTTAGTGCAGATGAATCACCATTAAAAAATTTTGGAGGCTCTCCTTTAATTACACCATACAGTGAGGAAACACGCTGTTGACCATCAAGTAATTCTTCTACGAAAACTCCATTTCGCTTTTTTTTCCATGTAAGAAGGCTTCCTACTGGATGTCCTTTGTATAGCGAATCAAAAAGATCTCGAACTTGTTTTCGCTTCCAAACATACCCCCTCTGAAAATCTGGAAGAGTAATCTGCCCAGATTCCACATTTGTGAGAATGGTTGTAATCGTTTCCATGGTGAAAATATTCAATTATACTTACGAACCTCAAAGATAAGAAATGATTCGTAAGTTTCATCAAAATTGTATCAAATTAAAATGAGATATGAATTTCAATCCCAATCATCATCTGAAATACAATGATTCAAAGTATGGATGATCAGTTGACTCAACTATAGATTGAAGAGAAATATCTATCATTGGATGATCTTGGTATAACCAATTTTCTGATTTAGGTTTACTTCAAGTTAGAGTATAGCGCGTATTGCCTGAAAAATCACAAAATGAATGGCTCCATATTCCCCCAATCCTATGAGGCTATTTCCCATGAACCTTGTATACCTGTCAAACTCAATTAAATCTTGACCTTTCAATGGTGTTGAAACAATGAGCCATAGATTCAGTATAGAGCCATTTACATTGCTTTCAGTGTATTAATTTACAGTAATGTCTCTGTGAAGTGATGTTCTCAACTTGTGGACTTATTTTGAGGAACAAATTTTTCATTTTCAATGAATATCGATTATCTTTCTCCATTTGATCATACCTTGATCCTCAAAATCCGAGGATCAAAGGTGGTATATTTTCCTTGAACAATCAAGCAGATATCCTACGTCATCTATGGCAAAACTATTCCGTTAGAGAATTGGTGGACTCCATTGTTGCCAACGGATATAGGGGGTGAAGAATTGTTCGAGAAAAAAGAAGACGGAAACCAGATTTTATTTGATCGTTTTCGTTATCGGCCTTGTGTTCTGGAAGAATAAGCCCCCAGTTAAATCATAAATTTTGGGGTTGGATTGAAAGTGTCCATCACATCAAACACTAACTGATTATCTTGGGGTATTGGATTTATATTTCGGGCTATGCATCCTGAAAAGAAAAAATTGACTTGGATTCATCAAAAAAGGGACTTCCGTATTTTGAATCACTATTGTTCACCACGAATTGATCACAGATAAGCTACTCCTTTTAAACATTCCATAAGTTCTTGAATCACTGTAAATCCTTCTGATGATTTGCCTCCCTCTACAGGTGCAACCTGAGTTTGCCTCACTTTCTTTGATCTTTGGTTGTAAGGGCTCGTCCAAAAATAACTTATACAAATTAAGCCCAATAAAATCTTCATTTATCCCATTTTTGCACTGCTGGGATAAATATC
>JAPOUL010000165.1 GCA_026708685.1 Bacteroidota bacterium | reverse complement strand
ATTCACAAAAAATCAGTTAAATTCGCCTAAAACAGAGGTTTTGCAAAAGGCTCATAAGTCTGATGTACTTCTTGAGCAATCTGGTGAAGGACTATTACAAATACTCCCTATAGTAGCCAAAGCGTTCTCCTCAGATTCCGGCAATAGCTTACATATTATTGAACATCCAGAGTCTGATCTGCATCCCAGTGCACATGGTGAAGTCGCAGATCTGATGATGAAGTCACTTTCCAACCATCATAGATCACTGATTATAGAAACCCACTCTGAGATGATGTTACTTCGTATTCGGCGATGGGTTATAGAGAAAAAGTTGAAATCAAGTGAAGTGGTTATATATTGGGTTCAACCTGAATCATTAGGTGGCTCTACTATAAAAAAAATCACCATAAACAAACGAGGCGAATTGAGCAGTTGGCCAGAGGGGGTATTTACCGAAGATTATGAAGAGGTTCTTGCCATTCGGCGGGCTCTCAGAAAGTTAGAAGAATAACATACATGCGCATCACAATAGAATTAGAGGTAGCGAACAATTCTGAGTATCACCAGTGTTTGGATCGTATCCTACACAAGATTGAGGAGGGTTGGCACCTTTGGGAGACCAACGGTCATGCAGACTCTTCTAATTTTGAGGAAACATCATGGATTCGTCATCAAGGAACTAAGGGAGATGATATCCTCCAACTCTTCAGAAAATCAAGTGAGCGTGAATTATGGTATTCAAGACTACATAATAGGAGGATTATTGTTACCATTGCTCCACAAAATGAGAATGATTTTTTGCCTCATGCTGCAGCTCGGTTTTCTGAGACACCTCTATGCATCATAATGGAAAACCAACTCAACGATGGTAGATTTCTTAGTAGAATCATCAATGAGCTGGACTCTGGATTATCACTTTTGTTATCGAAAGGGGCAATATATTTTGACAGTATTGGTGGAATTGCTCAAATGCCAGAGCTTATCAGGAGCAAGGTAGATTTACTAAGAGACCAACTGCAAATGGATGCGGCAATTCCAAGGCTAGTTGCTGTTGCTGATAGTGAAGTTTCGGATATCGACGATTGATATTGGACTAATGACGCAGAGTTAAATCTGGATTTTAGTGAGGCTTTTGCACAACCTACCAGTCAAATCAAAAAAATGAGTAGCAGGTGCTCCAGAGTATTATTTCTGGTGAAACGCGGAGGTTTTGCAGAAGGCTCCCAGATAATGCAAAATTGAATTTATGGATCCCTAATGAGGTGGTTCATGCATTTGTAAAATTCAGAAAAGTGGGCGACAATTCGGATTCAAAAAATTCACAATCATCCGTTCTTGATCCAGTTGCTGACCTTGTTTTAGCGATTCGTAAAGACTTAGGATACATAAACAAAACGGAAGGTCGTCAAACGATTTTAGGGACGCTTGTATCGTATCTATACGAAAATGGTATGGATTTATTCAAATGTGCCACGATGATTGGCGTTTTTGCTTGCCTTGTTGTTAGCAATAGAGCATGATGGAATAGCAGTATTGCCAAGAAATCCAACAATATTGATGCAAAATGATCCGCATTGGTTTCTTCCGAAGAACTAGATGAAAAGTTGAAGTCGCTCATCAATGGATTAGGTAGATCCATATCATATTAGATATCACTTATCTACCTGTGGGTGTTTCGTGCGGATGGAACGCGGGAAAAGATGTAGGCGTTTTAAAAATGTAGAGGCAACAAGACTGAGAATTCCATTCCAGAGCCGTGAATCGGGGCTTTTTGGGACATGCCGAATTTGGCTGATTCCCATCAATGTTTCATGGAACGGAATTTTGACAAGATCTAGGGACAGACCGTACCAGAGCACTCATTGATAATGCATATTTTAGAGAATATGGGAAGCCTTGGAAAACCATGAAGAGAAATGCTCCTTACCCTCACATTAGTAGAAGTTTTGAGATTGTACACACGGAAATCTCCCTTTTTAAAGGGTATGACACCAATTGTGATGAACTATTAGAGATACAGAGAGTTGACTAATAGAACTGTGTTCCATTGCTTCATACTTCCTCATGGCCAAGAAGAAACCTCTCCCACCTGGACCACCAGCGTTTGACCGAGGATCTACCCCGTATTTTCATGGACGAAACAACATCTTAAATCAGTTCAGAATCCTACTCGGGCACTCTCTTAAGACAAACACGGGCACAACCTTCATTATTCAGGGAGCTCCTGGTTCAGGGAAGACTGCACTGCTTGACAAGATAGCAAAAGATGCTATTCAACCATGGCATGTTGCTCACATTGATCCTGACGCACTGTGGGATACAAACTGGTTGATGCATGCACTCGGCCGAGGTCGCGAGTTCAGTATTTCTGAGTGGATTGGTGGTGTCGGGCTTGGGGTTGCGGGAGGCAAGGCAAAATCCAATCCTGTTCTTCCGAATCCAATCAGTATTATAGGGCAATGGAATATTCCACTATTGCTCATCCTTGATGAAGCACAAAACCTCGGTGGACCAAACAAACCTGAAGGTAACAACAGGAGTGATGCAGCCAATCTTATCAGGCGTATCCATAATGGAGATATGGGGAGGCCTGTCGTTCTACTTTGTGCAGGACTGGGAACAACCCTGGGTGCGTTTGACTCCTTAGGACTGTCAAGGATCGGGTTAAAATGTGATGCTGAGTTAGGTCCGCTGAGTGACAAATCCACCCGTGCCATTGTCCAAGCGTGGCTTACAAAAGATGCTGGTGCAAAGGGAGACACCGCTCCATGGGTTGACGCAATCACTGAGGAGACTCAAGGGTGGCCCCAGCACATTGCAGCCTATGTGGAACCAGCCATCATGCATCTAATGGAAAACGGGGGGCGGCTCACATCCGCTGGTTTGAGCATAGTGCTCAAACTCGGTAGGGAGGGGCGTGCTCAATACTACCAGCAGCGTGTCAGAAAATTTTACATTGATGAAGTTAGACACATGGCCAACGCCATTTCAGAATATCCATCAGGCAGTGTTTTTGATCGATTAGATGTACTGTCATCGTTGTCAAGAATCTATGGGCATGCTGAGGCGATAAAGATTTTCGACACGTTTTTGGAGAGATGGATTATTGATGCGAGTGGGAGTGAGGGATACGTTGTCTCCATACCCTCTATGCATACATGGCTCGTTGACGAATATGTGAATAACAAGAGTTAAGGAATATGAGTGGAAATAGTTTAATGATCCACTACAAGGAACAACTAAATAAATCTATCAAACTCTGCTACCTGACAGAAAATGCCATCAAGCTGTGCTAGAACAAAGGAGGGGTCAGTTACATTCTTACAACAGAGCATCTGGTAGCGGTTTACTTCGCCGCAGTAGGTGCTTGATATGATCAAGGAGTAGGGGATCCTTAGAAGACTGATATCATCCATGGATCTTTGACGTTTTCGAAACGGTCAGTTTTTCTTGACCCAGATTCTATTTGGTGATGCTTGCAATCAAGATGAATTGCTGAATGTTCGTAGATGGCGGTATAGAGAATGATTCAAGATCGCTTCACGGTATCGGTGGATGGGGATCCATAGATGTGAAATCCGCCCACAACATCTCAAGATACGATTTGATTGTAATTTTTCAATACCACATGGTTTACATGATAGTTGACCTGGAATCCTAATCCTGCTGAGGATATGTGATGATGAACATATTGAAGTCCATTGACTGCTGAAATAGCCCGTTACTGTACAATATACTTGACTCAAAGAGATCGTCAATAGACATCCTTGAGGATCAGAAAGTGTTATCAATGATTCGTGGTAAGGCCACCTAGTTCAATGCAGAGTCATTCATTCAGAGGGTAGTCTCAAGTCGTGAATGGAGTGCAGAAACACTGGACTTGACTCCCCAGTTGGGATAAGAAAATTGGAGATGATGATATCAGTGTTACTTACCAGCGTTCAGGTAAAAGGTTAAGAGCGAGCCGTTTGCAGAGCCTCCTGAGCGACTTTTAAAATGCGTTAAGTCCCCCCATTTTTTTGTTTCAACCTTACTGGGATGTCTAATGAAAGGTGAACTTTTATTCATCAAAATCTTGCTTAAACACCTTCAGAGGTATATTTTATCTGATTACCAGAATAATAAAATGATGGTTTTCAGGATGAAGATTTATTTTTCCATACTTCAACAAAACTTTCATTTTCAAATTTTTGAATCAATCAATTTCTGTGTCTGTTCATTAGTGCATTGACTTGATATTCTGATTGCATTCTACTCTAACGTTTTAATGCGTCTCAGAAGCATTGTTGTGAGGGAGGCGTTTTTCCACTCATTAGCCGAAAAAGCCTTAACTGATTAGCGAACTCCCCTATGTTCATATTTTGTCATTACCGTTGTGATTATGAGGCATCATTTGTTACGAGATTTTTAATATGCAGATTACCGTTCAATATTAAATGTAAAGAAGTGGGGGATTTCAGCCCATGCTCTCGCGGAATCCATTGCAAGCCTTTCAGTTCATTCGGATTCTTCCTGTGCTAGAGACTCTGTCTTTTAAGATTTTATTAAGCGTCAAATAATTGAGAATCATGAGCATTTGTTGCATTCTGCGGGTTATTACACGAGGACTTTTCTTTCCACTGTTTACTCTACTATGCGACCCTTTTATCAATAAATTGCCCTGATTGAAACCTATTCAGAGTTGTTCAAGTTATAGTTGGAGAGTATTCATGAGATGATGAAGAAAGTACTGCCATTTGTTCAGACGTTGTTATCCATTGTGATAATAATCAATTTAGTACTTCTATTTTTCTTGGGGCTAGTGTCTTTCAAAGATGTATTTCCCCAAAATATTGCTCTCAACAGTACGACTATTATCGGATTAACAACGGCTTTAATTGCATTAGTAAATGTATATATATCAAAAAAGCAAGACCAAATCTCTGGAAGAGAGGCACTTCTCAGAGAAAAAAAAGTCCCTGTATATGAGAAAATTTTAGGGTTGATCTTCAATTCAGTTCGTGCATCAGTTGAAGGAAAACAACCAGAAGAAGATGAAATACGTGAGGATATGTTACAGATAATGCAAAATTTGAATTTATGGGCCCCTAATGAGGTGGTTCACGCATTTGTAAAATTCAGAAAAGTGGGTGACAATTCGGATTCAAAAAAATCACCATCATCCGTTCTTGATCCAGTTGCTGACCTTGTTTTAGCGATTCGTAAAGACTTAGGATACAAAACAAAAGGCATGGATCGGGCCTTTTGCAAAACCTCCCAGTCAACTCTAATAAATACGTCACAGGTGCTTCAGAGCAATATTTCTACGAAAACTCTGATGTTTTGCAAAAGCCTTGATCGTAAAACGATTTTAGGAACATTTGTATCTAACCTAGATGAGTATTCCAGATGACCAATCTCTTTGAAAGTGATGGGCATAAAGTGATTTGTGGTGATGTATTAGATGTTCTTGAATCACTGGTGTCAGACGAGTCGGTTGACCTTATCTTTGCAGACCCTCCTTACAACATAGGTAAGGACTTTGGCTATGTTAAAGACAAATGGCCATGCCTTGATGACTATGTTGATTGGTGCAAACAATGGATATCGCTGTGCATTAACAAATTGACACCAAATGGCTCTATCTATATTATGACAAGCACCCAAGCCATGCCCTACATTGATATCTATACTCAATCACTCATTCATGTGATGTCCCGTATCGTATGGCATTATGATAGTTCTGGAGTTCAAGCGAAGAAGAAATTTGGATCTTTGTATGAACCTATTTTATTTGGTGTTAAGGATAAACAAAACTATACATTCAATTACGATGATATCGCAATAGAAGCCAAGACTGGTGCCAAACGAAAACTAATTGATTACCGTAAAGCAGTTCCTTCTGAATATAGCTCTATCAAAAATCCTGGGAATGTGTGGTATTTTGCACGGGTCCGATATCGTATGCATGAATACGAGAACCACCCTACCCAAAAGCCTGAATCGCTACTCAATAGAATCATCCTCGCTAGCTCAAATCCAGGAGATGTTGTTCTTGATCCATTTGCTGGTACATATACAACCTGTGCAGTTGCTTCCCGGCTAGGTAGACGTAGTATTGGGATTGATCTTAACCCAGATTACGTTGATATTGGACTTCGTAGAGTTTTAGGGTATTCAAGTTTGAACGGAAGACCACTTGAATCCGTATCTAAGAAAACCCGTAGGCTCAATGCTAATGGTGTCAAGAATTTTTACGCAGAAGAAATTGTAGATTAACGTCAGCAAATGCCAATACGAAGACATGGTTTTACCCCAACCATCCTTGATGTTCTATCCGATTATACCACTGCAGATGCTGAGGATATTCTGGAACGCAGTCCATTGATACAATACTTGAACATTAAAACAGAGGCTGCAAACAGAGGGTCTAAGGCAAGGGCTGCATACGGAAATCATTATGCGATTTATGTCCTCGTTGAAGACTACATCAATAAAGATTTTAATGTATCGGGAAAATATGACAGATATGATGGAGCACGATTTTCCGATCTCTTAAAAAGACAACGCGAATTACCTTTTGGGAGCAGATTGCAAAATCATGCTCTCAATCATAGGCTGAATGAAGAATTCACGAAGCTTTTCCCGAATGAGACGGCCCAAGTAGTTATACGTAATCTTGAAACTCAGAGATATTGGATTAATGAAAATTTGCTGAAGATTACGTCCACAGGCGAGGATGTTAATCTTTCAGTGGCCATCATAGCCATTATTGAGAAGTATATTGAAGCCCGACAGAATGCGTTTCATTCATTCATCGCAGAATGCCAAAAAATATTAGAATTGAAGGGTAGTGATCCAGCCACCGCTAAATTGTTTGTCGCAGATTTATTGAATCAACATGTGGATGCAAGAATTTTTGAAATTGTGAGTTTTGCGATTCTAAAAGCCCATTTTGCAGGCAAGGTAATCTACTGGGGATGGTCAAAGGATGACTTAAATGAAGATATGTTGGCACTATACAAAACTGGGCGTACGAATGCTAACGACGGTGGAATTGACTTTGTCATGCGTCCACTCGGTAGATTTTTTCAGGTTACTGAGACCATTGATGTAGGCAAATACTTTCTCGATATTGATAAGGTTCAAGGATACCCTATCACCTTTGTTGAAAATCAACTGATTCAATTAATTCTATTACAGAAAAAATAAGACTTCAAGCAATAGAAAGATACAGTGTTCAACAGGTGGTGGATAAATACATGGAATGTATTGAAGAAATTTTCAATGTTCCTAGACTGGCCAATATCTTCAATACATTAGTTGAGAAACAGAAAGTGACACCCGTGATTGAGGAGATCGTACTGCAAAGTGAGATTGAATTTGAATCTCTGTCCAAAGAAATCTCATGAGCCATTATTTGGAGAGAGGTGTCAATTCGGATCAGGATATCCCATTGACCTGGAAAATGACGACGATTATCAATGCAAATGGTTCGCATGATAGGATTTGCAATCACCTCTAACGAAACCAGCAGATATGAATAAAACGCTCATTGTCCCTAATCAGCAGACACTATTTGATGCCCGATAGTAGATGCAAATACGTATGTGAAGTGTAACTCACCTCTTCGCTATGCAGGTGGAAAGTTCTATGCACGCAATTTAATTTTACCAGAAATTCCTCTACACTTGCATTACTGCGATCCATTCGCAGGCAGGGCTTCTATTTTCTTTGCCAAGCCACCTGTTCAACATTCAATCCTCAATGATCTTGACCAAGATATAATCAACACGTTTTGACAGATTCGGGATAGAGTTCATGATCTGATATATTTGCTGGATGGAATCCCCGCCACGAAAGATCTGAATGGATTCTGTAAGAATGAATTTCAGCCCTCAAATAATTTAGAGCGTGCACTCAGACCGTTCTACCTTAATCGTACCTCTACAGTGGCATTATGCGACATGAAAACTGTTACTGGGGCTATGGACCCAAATACTCTATGAAACCGGAAAATTGGTCATGTCATCTATAAAAGGTATCGCTGAGATTACAAAGGGTAGAATTGCTATCAGAAGATTTTGAAGACCTTATAGATCGGCTACCTAATCAAACATTCATGTTTGTAGATCCTCCCTATTTTAATGCAGATCAACACTAGCTTTACACCTGTACCATTTCAGAGGATGACCATGTTAGGCTATCTAAATGCCTATGGCGTAATCGATACCGCTTGAAATTTCTGATCACCTATGATGACTGCAACGAAGTAAGGTGCCTTTATGACTGGATTCCCTGCTGTAATCAGCAGTCATGGAACTACGCAATCAACCGCACAGATGACCAGAAAAATGGTGTGAAAAAGAAAGATGGGCACACCAGTCGTAGGTATAGGGGCAAGGAACTCTTTTTAAGCAACTACGAATGTCCGAAAGTGAAATAGCCCGTTACTGTGCGGCATGCATGATTCCAAAAGATCGCCTAATGACATCTTTGAGGACCATAAAGTGTTACCGATGATTCGTGGTTAGGCAGCCGAGTTCAATGCAGAGTCATTCATTCAGAGGGTAGTCTCAGGTCGTGAATGGAGTACAGAAAAACAGGACTTGAATCCCCAGTTGGGATAAGAAAATTGCAAATGATGATATCAGTGTTACTTACCAGCGTTCAGGTAAAAGGTCAAGAGCGAGCCGTTTGCAGAGCCTCCTGAGCGACTTTTAAAATGCGTTTAAGTCCCCCCAGAATAATAGTTCTACTTTACTATGGGGGTTTTGCATAGTCTCATGCTAATCGATAATAGTCTTCCTGAAATAGGGTGTTCATTAGAATGTCAGGTTATTCTCTGGATTAAATTGGCCAAGATATGAGCTATTGCTAGGTTTTGCCGTGTCTTGGAGTCTATGCTACTATATCGTGTTTCTTCGCGTCTAATTGATACAGGTAGCTGCGAAATGCAAATCCCTGCTTTATTATTGACCTCAACATATTCTTATTAAACGAATGGATAGTGTACAGTTTTGGACGATGAATATCAGCGGCTTTCTTTACGCAGTTACCATCAGCGGTTTTGTCTGGAATCCTGCATCTGCTGTGCGAAAATCTTACAAAAAGCCCAAGGGCATGTGCAGAAATAACTTTCCCATCTTTCCTTGAAAACAATCTTGTGGATCTTTCCAATTTACGCCTTTGTGGGATAAATATCATAGTTCCACTGGGGTAGCTCTT
>JAPOUL010000008.1 GCA_026708685.1 Bacteroidota bacterium | reverse complement strand
AACCTGCCCATTGCTTATCATACTATCAATCAACCTTGATACCATGCCTGTTAAGGCTTCTAACTCTTCGAATCATTCCTGTTCCACTGCTTATCGTGGAATAGAGTACCGATTACTACCGGGCACCCAATATAAAGCCATGTTATTGCATGGATTGGTTGGTGCATGTCTGTTTGTGTGGAATGTAATCCTAAAACAGATTAATAGTGAATTCAAACATGAGGAGACGGAAAACCCTTCGTTATCCTTTTATTCGTTAATCAAGCGTTACCCGTCTTTGCGTAAAGAAACGGGTTGGTTGTCTAAGTACTCATCTGCGATTGTTCGTTACACGTTGAAAGGGCAATCCGAAGCATGGCAAGCGTTCTTCAAGGGAACGCGTGACCATCCTACGTTTCATAATAAGTACAAGCATAAAGCGTTTACGGCTCCTAAGGGGACGTTCAATATTGTAGACGGCAGTATCTACATTCAAAAGGTAGGCTGGATGAAGATGCGTAGAAAAGGGGGTAATCCTTATCCAAACGCTGAACCGATTGAAGTGACGGTGAAAAAAGAGGGTCGATACTGGAAGATGTCCGTACTCTACAAAGTCTTTGATCTGCCAGAAAGAGAGGATGATGGCAAAGAGATCGGAATTGATTTGAACACGTACAACATCGCGTATTCTTCCAGTGACGGTGAACGAGGCATGTATCCTTTACCTGATCTAACGGATAAAGAAATAAGGATTCGCAGGTATCAACGTAAGTTAGCTCGTCAACAGAAAGGATCTGGACGGTACAAGCGAACCAAACGGAAGATCAACAAGTGGAAGCGGAAACAGAAGAACTGCCGCGTCAATGCGGCACATCAGCACAGCCGTCAATTGTCTGCGAAAGCTTACACTTTGAAGCGTGAAGACTTGAAGATCAAGAATATGTCCAAGTCCGCCAAGGGTACGATTGAAGATCCTGGCAAGAATGTAAAAGCCAAAGCAGGATTGAACCGCGTGATTCAGAATGCTGGATGGAGCAGATTTAATTTCTACTGCGATTACAAGTTTGGTAACGTAGTCCTTGTAGATCCTAAGTATACCAGTCAACGGTGTAACCAGTGTGGACATACCAGCAAGAAGAACAGAAAGACACAAAGTAGATTTAAGTGTATGTCCTGTGGGCATACGGATCACGCAGATCTGAATGCATCTGCGAATATACTCTTGGCCTTCGGGATTGGGGCATCTGCACGTGGAGGAGCGTTCTCATTAGAGACTCCTATGAGCCGTGAAATGGATACGGTTGGAGTGGCTGTCTAACATGGTTACTCACGTATATAATTCCCATAGCAATATACTCGATTGTATTCAACAACAGAAAATACAGCACAATCAACGGAGTTATGTATTCGTGGACCCTTTTGCATTTAATGACACATAGACAACGAAATGATTATAGTCAAAGATAGATTTATGTTTGATTTTAACGGCAATGATGGAACCTATTTGGAAACCTTGCGTTTATGTCTTCCAATTCATCGTCTCGAATGAGATAACTGCTACTTACTGTTCATTCGCCGGATTGCTGGCATCCTTTAAAATGAGAAAAGCCCCTCAGGGCTTTTGCTCGGATGCCGGCCCAGTTAGCACCTGGCATCCGGCATAAAGATCAAAAACATGACTCTTTTACCAAGCAACCCTGTCGAGGGTTCCCAAAAAAATACGAAGCTACACGGAACATCTTCCAAGGATGCCCAACAACTAGGACTCTTTGATCTGGATTTGAGTCCGTCATCACCATCTCCAACCCCACCGAGGCAAGCGGATTATCCAAATCTATTAAGGGGAAGAGAGGGCGTTAAAGCCAAGCCCAAGCCCCTCGGTTTTGGTCGACCTTTGACCGAAGAGGAGTTGGAGGCTGAAAAAACGATCTTCAACAATAGCCCTAAAATCTCCTGCACATCGGTCCATGGCTATCTGCGAGACTGGGCGGAAAAATATACGACACCGACCTCATCCAGCGGGAAGGTTTTGAGATTTTTGGTGGAACGTGTTCGGCATACCCCTACCGATCCAAATTATTTAAAATGCTGGCCAAAAAGGTCGGTTATCGCCCAAGAGCTTGCACTATCAGAGGAAACAATCAAGCGCGCGATCGCGGCACTTACGAAACAGAAACTAATCGGGGTGAGGAAAGGCCAGAGGGGGAATTTTTATACACTGTTTCCCGGTCAGATTCTTAAGCTGAAGTCTTCCGAAATCCAACCTAATGCCAAACTTTCTGCCGGGTCAGATTACCGAGAATCTGCACTTTCTGCCGGGTCAGATTACCGAGAATTTGACCCCTCCTTTATAAATAACAGAAGAGGAACAGAAGAGATTATAGGCGCAAGCGCCTATGATTCGAAAAAAATGACACCATTCCAGCGTGAAGCCGCCAAGCATGCGGGCATTGATCATCGCAAAATTCAACAGCGAATGCCTTGGATCAAACACCATTTGAATCGACTAGAAATTTACGAAGGAAGCCGTGCATGGGAGGTGGGCACCGACCCACAATACTCAGATGCGGTGGAGTACTTTATTCGGCGCTGCTATCAGGGTGATTTGGCTTACTCCCTCGCCAAAACCATTACATCCTTTGTTGATACGAATAAGCCTCGTGAGTTGGTGATCCAGTCGGCCAGGGGGATCCTTGAGGAAAAAAACTGCTTTGCATCGGATGCACTTCAGTATATCTACAAATTCCCTTATGACACGATAGAGAGTTTTAATATAGACAACTACTCATTCCTTAAGGGGAAAGAATTGACCACTCTCTGTCGGAGTAGATGTGCCGCCCTCAATGAATCGTTCCCCGTGGGGTACGGAACCAACTATACTTTTTAATTCGCTATCATCATGGAAAACATTCATCGAATCAACCCCACTCCACGCGACCAGTTCGGACGCGTGGCTCCGCATGATCTACATCTTGAGCAGTCCATTTTGAGTGCCGCCATGGCCTCTTCTGAGGCACTTTCGACGATCCTCTCTAAGGTCAGTGATCCAGAACTTTTTTACCGCCCCAAACATCAAGCCATTTTCAAGGTTATTCAAGATCAGTTCCAAAAGGGAGATCCTGTGGATTCTATGACGATATCGTTGTGCTTCAAGTCCTCTGCGTCCACCGTCACACCCCAGGATATTCAAGACATGGACCCTGAGTCTGGATTCATCCACGCGGCAAACCTTGAATATTACCTCTTGCTCCTCAAACAATTCTACATTCAGCGTGAACTCATCAAGGTCATGCATAAAAACATAACGAGGTCGTATGCCCCCACCACCGATCCGCTTGATTGCCTGAACGATCTTGACAGTCAAATTCAGAATCTCTTCCATGAAATCCAGCACGGTACAGGGGCTGTGAGTTTAGCGGGTGGAATGCGGGAGTATGTGTTGGATCTTGTCAGTAACGACTATGAGCCAGGGGTGGCGAGTGGGTTTGGTGATCTGGACAAATTTACACAGGGGTGGCAGCGGGGTGATTTAATTGTGCTTGCGGCGCGTCCAGGCGAGGGAAAGACATCCCTTGCTCTCACTTTTGCACTGAACGCCATGGTGCCAACCTTGTTTTTTTCATTGGAGATGTCGAACCGGCAATTGTTCGCAAGATCCTTAAGTATGTTGAGTGGGGTTGGGTTGGCGGATATTCCCAGAGTCCATGACCGCGACGATCGTTGGCATACACTTGCTCACACCGCGGAGAAAATAGATGACCTGCTCTACGCCGATGAATGCAGTGGTGGACTGACTCCTCAAGAATTCAGGGCCAGAGCACTCCGTGCAAAATCGAAGCACGATATAGGCCTTGTGGTCGTGGATTACCTCCAGTTGATGACGGTGACGGAGAGGGCACTCCCTCGGGAGCAGCAAGTTGCTCAGATTACCAGAACTTTGAAGGGGGTTGCCAAAGAGTTGGATGTGCCCGTGATCGCGTTATCCCAGCTCAACCGACAGGTGGAGGATCGCTCAGGGCCACCCAAGCTTTCGAATTTGCGAGAGTCGGGAGCTATTGAGCAGGATGCAGACATGGTGCTATTTCTGCACAAGGATCAAACATCTCAGGGAGGCTTCGGGGAGGTAGCGAATGACTGCCATCGGATCGAATTGCATATCGCCAAGCATCGCAATGGGCCGACGGGGATTTGCCATCTGCTGTTTGACAAGAAAAAGACACTCTTCAAACCCTTTACCGATAGGATATAATCTCTCCGATTGTTTTGATGATAAACCTGCATCAAGCTATATTGGGTTGAAGCTCATCCTTCAAAACGTGAAATGATTCCTTTACAGACCTAAATCTTGCCCTTTTTCTCGCTCTCGCCGTTGTGCTCGATAATGCTCTGAAATCACTTCTCGTGACGGCGACGCATCAATGCCTGCGTCATCCAATTCGCGAGAAACGCTCAGACGTTCCTGCTCTGGCACTTTGTGGAGCAGGATGTTGACTGCCTGGTTGAGTTGTTTCGTCAGCAGGGTTCTTTGCGTGAGCGCCTTTTCCAATCGTCTGGTCAAGGTTTGGATCTTCGCAGTCTGATTAAGGATTGTAATCCTCATCGTCCTAAAATGATTACGGAGCCGTGCCAGATAGTTCTTTTTGGATTCACGGCGTTCCTGTTCGGGCATCTCATCTGGCATCTCTTTGATGTTTGATTCCATTAGTTCTGTTTGTGTCTGCTCTGCTTCTCTTACCTGTTCCACGAACCCACGTGTTTTGACTTTCAGCTCCGATGTCGTCTTTACGTAGTCCAGAGCTCGAGCATCCTTGACTTCGCGGCTGTTTTCGACGACTCCAAGGGGGATCAGTTTTTCGGAGTACTTCGCTTGCAGGTTCCGGAAGCAATCACGCCCAGGAGGGTAATGTACTTTGTGACTCAGGTGTCCTTTTTCATCCATGGGAGTCAAACATACATGGATATGCGGGTTTTCCTCGTCCATGTGCTGAACAGCATAGACCAGTCGTCCTGGCATATGCTGGTCTACAAACTCCATCGTCGACTCTTGCCACTGCTGGAGTGTATCTGGTGAAGTGGCTTCGTATCGAACCGATGCACGCAAGAGAGGCTTTCCCGTGATGTCCAGTTTGGGTTGTCCGTGCCGGTCGCACGCAGGCACCATGACGTGCATCGGCTCCCCGTGGTCGTCAAGCCGCTGTTGCTTGAGTTCTTCGGGGAGGGTAAAGATGACGGTCACAAACCGATTTGCGTCGGATCGGATCTTGCGTCCTGTGTCAGGCTGGTGGGTCATGGTTGCAACTTGTCGAAGGAGCTCTCGGTCGTCGTAGATGACTTCATTTTTGTGTGTATCTTTTTCGTGAATGTTGGAGGCACGTTGCATGTGGCTGAATTCGGGTTCATGGCGGAAGTCATGGGCGGTACCGCCCATGGACTTGGAGACCTGAATGTTCATGGATGCTGGCATGGCAATGGATGTGATGGTGAGAGCATTGGTGCCCCCTTCGAAGAAGGTAAAGCACGTTTTACCTTTTGTACCATATCACTTACGTTCATGTTCCAAAAGACGTGCCAATGGGGGCTACCGCCCCCTTTGGATTCCCCCAGTCAGGAGAACTTTCAGTTCCCCCGAACCCCCTTTGACCACTGGCGCTGCCTTTGGAAACCGCAAGGAATGGCATCCCTTGACCCAGCGTTTTGGTTATATATAACCAATTTATATTTTTGATTACAGTATATCCAGAAATGAACTTGTGTTCTATTTAGGGATATAATATCCACAAATGCTATCCTGATCACCATGCTGTGCCACTGCACCACGCTGTCAAGTCACAGGATCCAAAATATAACTTGGACACGTTGTATCCGATCATTATTTACTTTGATTTTTAGGGAACAGGGACACATCCGCGCGGGTGTGGGGGGAACTGGGAACTGGGAGGCGCAAGAAAAAATCGGGAATGAGTGTCAACAATAAGTCACACAGGATCAGTTTCCGCCATTCGGGGCGAAGAATGAAACCCGCTAAGATTCGGGAAAAGATTCATGAATTTCTTGACCAATGTCCGGAGACTTCAGATGTGGAGGGTATGCTCAAGGATGAATTTAAATGGATCCAGAGGGATGGCATGATCGCGATTCTTCACCATCTCAGGAAAAATCCACCCTTAGAGATTCATGGGAATTACGGGAGTGCAAAGAATTTGAAACTATGGCGAGTCTCGGTAACTCCCGAGGTGCACGAGAAACTCTTGGATATCACCGTTCTCTGTGGATGCTCCATGTCGCACGTTTTACGCCAGATGCTCAACGATGGCAGATTGATTCAACGAAACCCTATCCTACCCAAAGGAATCTTCAAAAAGTTTGACGGTCATTGGTATGCTGAACTGGACGATTCAGGCAAGGTTACTCAGGAAGAAGTATCAGGACTAAAAGTTACTCTGGTAAAAAGGAATGGATCCGAGAAGCTTGTGATCCTTGGAGCAGAGATCAAGCAGGGGTGCTGGACATTCAAGGAAGTGGAACAACAACATTCACCTATCGTCTAATTGAAATAGATTCATGGCAAAGAAAGATAACACGACTCCATTTGAATTTTTACAAACAAGAGCATTTACCTTGTTTCGTAAATGGATGGATAAGGAAATCTTACCGAATCAGAAACCCACGAACTTGTAGAAATCCAAAAGGAAATGCCGGCAGAAAGTTTTAGAACTGAGCTGAAAACACTCAACACAAAGTACAATGTGTTGATCTGGGCAATCACGTTTACAGGGCTTGTGATCTCGGCCGCGATCGTGTTTAGGGGCTTGTGACCCAGACGAAGCGAACGAACTCACAGAACGAATTATGATTCTTGCTTCATCCAGTGTACTACAACAGATTGATTCTTTGAAGACGGAAATACGGGCCTACAAAGAGTCCACGGATTCAAAGATTGACGCTCAAAAATCGAGATCCAGTGTTTTGATTTGGGTTGTAGGTGTTAGTGCATCCATCTTATCTCTTGTGATTGCTCTTGTGGGATTAGGCAGTGGCTGATGCCTATTACTATGCTGACCATCACGGAAGATCTGTTTTTGCACTTTATCATACTACATAAATGAAGCGAAAACGAGGCCGCCCATCCATCAACCCCGAAGATCGACGAACCGTTATTTTCCAGTTCGGCGACCGAAGAGGACTAACCACCAAGGAAATTCGGAGGCGATTCTAAACATTCCTGACAGAGTCCACCCTCCCGAACAGTTGAAGGGCGAGGGGGAATTTATCCAGTTCAACAAAATATAAGCAAGGATTTGGAAACCCATGCTATCAAATACCAAATCCGTCTCGTGCAAAAAGAACGCCAGTTCTTCAAAGATTATGCTCGTTTTGGAAGCGTCACTTCAGGTACGGTGATGCGTCAAGCCATGGCGGAAGCCTATCACTGAATGAATGGAGAGGGGAGGATTCGCGAGGATGCCTAGGTAGATCCATGAATGCCATAGAAAAGAGTACATACAATTTGGCTCAATGAAAATCAAGGTCAAGCATTTTACGATCGCTCAACAAGAAATTTTTCCAATCAAAAACGATAAATAGGAATTCCACTATGTCACGCAATACCTAGCACGAATAATGCATACAGTATTTTTCAAATTGTATCTCAATTATTTTGAAGACTGGAGAATGCCATCCCCTTGACATTAAGAAAAAAAACCCTTACCTTGTCCCCTCACTTCCTTTTCATTTAATTTTTTTGGTGTCATGAAAAATTTATTCGCTTCTTGGGCAGCTCGTTTATTTGTGCTCATACTTCTGTCTGCACTTGCCTACACAGGAGGTGTACTTATTGAACAAGCAACAGCGACAGATCGTGCGTCGTATTGTGAAGGTGACGTTTGTATTAGATTCTTCGGATTAGGTCTTTGTTCTGGCGGTGGGGCAAATACTGGTTGCGATAGAACGGGGGGCAGTTGCAGGACTTATCTATGCGAATTTAACTAGTCTCGCATTTGTGCAGTTATTCCATTGTTAACAAGTAGCACAGTATTAAACTGTAGTGCTACTTGTTCTAGGCATCCGCTGTTATACTGCTTCCTCTACATACTTGGAAGACATATCAGCCTTGTTAATACAATCGTGAAGAATGAATACAGGATCTAGCCGATTGAATAGATTCGTAGCATTAGTAATGCTCCTGATCTGTTTGTTAATTTCTACTGAATCTTTTTCCCAGACAGTGATTCATCCAACGAAAAAAAACATCCCAGTTTCAACAGATCCTAAATTTGCGTTGAGGCATCAAGTTGCAGATCATACCTTATGGGATTGGAATTCATTGGATATGGTGTCCATAGGAGTTGATGAGGGTGATTATTCTCAAATGATCGGAGTAATTGCTGATGTAGAAATAGACCATAGAGGGACAATCTACTACGCAGATATTGTTCATTCACAGGTTAGATCCTATGATTATCTGGGAAAATGGATTGCCAATATAGGAGCGGCTGGACATGGCCCTGGTGAATTCCGACAACCCATGGGAGTAGGTGTTTTTGCCGATCGAGCCCAGATCATGATATCTGATTTTCAGATGAATCAAATTTTTAAGCGAGAAGATGATACATTCCAATTTATATCCTCTCATCGTCCAAAACACTATAGTTCAACCGGTCAACTATGTGTCCTTGACGATCATTATTATCTCTTGCATGCGGGGAATTTTTCGGACAGTCAAGGGAATTCAGACATTATCCACAAGTATAGTTTAGCCGGGGATTGGATAGATTCTTTCGGAGATTCCTATGATTATGATGATCCATTTATTGTTTCAATGATGATGATAAACTCATTTCTATCATGTAACTCTGAGCACAAGACCATTGCAATAGTGATAAATCATATTCCGGCAATGACGGCCTATTCAGAACAGGGGGATAGACTCTGGCAAGTGACTTTCCCAGAGTATCGTCCTGACATAGTAGAAGAGGACATAAAAAATGGGCGTAAGTATCATTCAGTTATGTCAAAAGATGGGAGTTCTATATTTCAGTCTTTGTTTTCTGATAAAAAAAATTTTTATGTTACATACGGTCGCCAAAATTCATCTCCCAACAGATCTCCGCCATTCTGGTTTTCGGATAATCATGTATTTCGTGTGGATGCAAAAACTGGATTAGGAGAGTATCTCGGTGCTGGAGCACCTGGAGCGAATTCAGGAGAACACATAGTCGCTATTGATGGGGATTATCGATTTACGATAACTACCACAGGAACTCCTCAAATTCGAATCTATAAACCAAAATGAAGCGGATTTTTTTGACGTAAGAATGATCAATACAGTATTATTTATAGGGAATTATATACGTGAGTACCCATAATTAGGCAGGCACCGTTTGCGTATCCAT
>JAPOUL010000169.1 GCA_026708685.1 Bacteroidota bacterium | reverse complement strand
GCGAGAAGACGGGGACTACGGTATTCCCATTCCCTCCTTCCACTCGTGGCTGGTGAATGAATATGCGAAAGGTAAAGATAAAGGGCCTGATCAAAAGCCCAAAAAATTGCATTCCAAGCCAATGCAGTCATTGATACCTCCTCCCAAAAAGGATGATCAGCCCAGTGTGAAGAAAGACAAAGACGAGGACAAGCGTAAAGGTAGAGGCGGATCCTCAATGGAACGCTAAGCAATGACAGGAAAATGGCACCTGAAAATCATGCCATTTCTGACGGTTTTCTAAGTTTACATAATGACTGGAAGGGAAGCAACAAAGATTCTATGATTATATCATACATGGAAAAATCATCACTATCAATTCCACACAAATCGTGGTAGAATCCCAAAAGTAGTCTTCGCTTAAAAATCAGTGTCAGGTTCTAGGAGATCAAGATCCATGATCCAAACGTTTCGATAGCGAACATCATGGCCTTCGGCTTGCAACTTGATGCCACCAGGGACATCGGTAATTCCACGTCCTTCATCATTGCCACCATCTATTCCTGAGAACGGACCTCCCCAGACTTGCTGGATAGGCACATTCTCATGAACCTTGACTCCATTGAAATAGAGGGTAACCATGGCAGGTTCGGTTCGTTCTCCATCAGAAAATCGAGCAGCTCTAAAGACAACATCATACGCATTCCACTGCCCCAAGCCGTTGTAAGGCCAGTAAGGGGAGGTCTTCTCGTTGATCACGGCAGCCATTCCATGGATCGTAGAGTCGCTATCCAGTACCTGGATTTCATAACGATTCTGGAGATAAACACCGCTGTTTCCCCCAGGCTCGGTAATTAAAAATTCTACATGTAACCGAAAATCTCTGAATTTTTTCTTGGTCACAATATCGGCAGAACCATAAAGTCCACCAGCGGCAGCGGAGTCGCGACTGCTGACAACCATTCCATTGTCTACTGGATCATCAACAATTTCCCATTTGATGGGAAGCTCTGCAGCAAGGCGAGGTCCTTCCCAGTAGGTCCAGTTAGAATCAAGTGATTCGCGCGTACCATCAAACAGCATCATAGCACCATCTGGAGCAGGCATACCAACCCCAGTTTGTCCGTAAACAGGAACAATAACAAAGACAATGCAGAAGAAAGCAAGAATTCGAGAGATCATTTTTCGGGTAGATTAGATTAAAAACACCTAAACATACATAATTTAACCCATTATTCCAAGAGGAACATGGTTCTGAGAATACAGTTATACGGGTAAACTATCAGATAAACGCAATGGAACAGGCCACATTTGGTGCCGGATGTTTTTGGGGTGTTGAGCTGTTATTCAGACAAACAGCGGGAGTTCTTGATACTTCGGTTGGCTACTGTGGTGGCATCACCGAAAATCCAACGTATCAGGATGTCTGTTACAAGAATACTGGCCATGCAGAAGTTGTGACTATGACGTTTGACCCTGATGTGATTCGTTTTTCAAGACTCCTTGATCTCTTTTGGGAAAACCATAATCCGACCACCCTCAACCGTCAGGGACCAGACGTAGGAACTCAATATCGTTCGGTCATATTCTATCATTCAGAAGAACAAATGGCACTGGCGATCGATTCCATGGAGCGTCATCAGAAACGTTTTCCACGCCCGATTGTTACCCAAATTGTCCCTGCGTGCACATTTTATCCTGCTGAGGAATACCACCAGCAGTATCTGGAAAAGCGTGGGTTGGCGAGTTGCCATATATAGAGGTATCTTTGATCATTCAACGGATCATCTCTCATTAGAGGATAGTGATGATTCTAGAAGTTTGGGTTTCATCCACATCCAATGATTCCTATCAGATGTTTGGATTGGACTCCATTGTAGAATGTTAACCTCATGTTTCATCGCTAACAGCCTCATGAGCTGTTATGAGAGTGACCTGGGCAAGAAAATTCCTTATTGAATGATTGGAACCACCGTGTATGGTTCAATCTATGAGTTGATCACCCGAGGGTGTTGGGATAGAAGGAAGGCCTGGATGGCAATGCTAACGGTGCGTTGATGGGCCGATAAGGGGGAACGATTCCCAGTGTATTCACGGTACAGGCTATGATCACGGGAGCGTTTCCACTGGTGACCTTACTATACTAAAGTGAATAACCCGTTACGAAGGCCTCGGCTGCATAGAATTCGGGTAAACCTAATCGATTGAGTGCCTCTGCTGTCCCAGTATTACGATCCTGTGCTCTCTGCCAGAACTCTCGATCGTCGTAAGCACCGGGAAACATAGCTTGATCTTTTTGGCTTTCGTGCTTGAAGATTGCCTCAATTTTTCGGGCCATCTCGGTACGAGAGATAGGGGTGAAGACATCGGCCTGATGGATTTCCCATTCTTGCCACGCTCCTCTGTAGAGCCATACTTTTGGGCCTTTGCCGTTATGTTCACGGTTGTACTGTTCCAATGCCATTTGAATGGCTACATAACAAATTCGGTGCGTACCATGAGGATCAGATAAATCTCCAGCCACAAAGATATGGTCGGGGTTCTGTTCATTCATGAGTTCAACAATGATTTTTGCGTCGTCCTGTCCTACAGGTTTCTTTTTGATGCGACCTGTTTGATAGAATGGTAAATCAATAAATCGGGCATGTGACTGATCAAGTCCCATGACTTCAATGCCAGCGATGGCCTCAGAATATCGGATCGCTGACTTGATATGCTGCACGGCAGGAAGATCCACTTCACCATGTGCTTTGTTTTCCAGAAACGTCAAAAGTTCTTCCTTGCGAGATCGGAAGGTCTCCACTGCTTCACCAGTGATCCCTAATTCGTTGAGACACATCTCAATAAAAGCCAGATTCCGAGAGACATCTGTATCAAAAACAGCAACCGAGCCATTGGTCATGTAGGCGACAATCATCTCATTGTCATTGCGAACCAATTTATCTAGCATCCCTCCCATGGAGATGACATCGTCATCAGGATGGGGACTAAAGAGGATCACTCGTTCCTTGGAAGGGAGTTGGTTTTGATAATAGATTCTGCATCTTAGGTCATCAAAAACACGCAGGCATAATTCATCAATATCGGGAAACGCATAGACAAGGCTATAAAGACGATGGTTGTAGAAGTCAGCTTTTTCAAGTTGTAGGATTGCTTTTCCAACGCTCTCAGAGAGCCATATTATGGCTCGCTTTGCCATTTCGAGGGTCCATTCTACATCGTAAACTAGCCATGGCGTGAGTTCACGAGTGAGAGATCCAGCGGCTGCACGATCCAGAAATACTGAGCTTTTGGGATGTTCTCTCAGATACGATGCTGTGACTTCCTCTGTGATAGGATCTTCTACCGCTCTGCGGATAATTCTTGCTTTGCCTTCCCCTGTGGCAATAAGGACTATCTCGCGTGAATCTAGAATGGTACCTACCCCAACCGTCAGTCCCTGACGGGGTACATGGTCATCGCCGTAAAATTGGGCAGAGGCATCTTTTCTCGTAATTGAATCCAGAATGACTTTTCTGGTACGATCACTTCTGGAACTGCCTGGTTCATTGAAGGCAATATGACCACTGCGTCCAATTCTTAACAGCACGAGATCTAACCCACCAAACTCCTGAATTTTTTCTTCGTACGACTGACACCAGCTGTCGACTTCAGATGAAGGCAGGTTTCCGGGTAACCCATAGGTTTGGTCTTTGGGCACATTGATATGGTTCAGGAGGTTTTCCCGTAGAAAACGATAGTAACTCTGTAGACGATCCGGTTCTATGGGATAGTATTCAGCCAAGTCAAAAGTGATGACCTTTGAAAAGTCAAGATTTTCTTCTTGATGCATACGAATTAACTCCTTGTATACATCTAGTGGAGTCGTACCCGTAGGAAGTCCAAGAACAGTGAATTTCCCCTTGGATGTACGCTCTTTGATGAGCGAACCGATATGATGAGCAACCTTGGTGGCCATCAAAATCGCATCATCAAAGATATGAACTGGGAGATGCTCGCGCAATGATTCCGTAGAATTGGGCATAAAAGAATGAGAGATTCGTTTTGGCTATTGTACATCAAAACTTCAACACTGCTCCATCTATTCAATGATGAGAGTTGAATTGAACATAAAATGGCAAAAATTTTGTAATCTCAGGATTTTGCAGTATATTAGGTGCTGTGCTGAAATCATTGGAAGCGTTTCCATAAAATTTCTACATTTATATTTACCATTTTATCAGAGATTTTTTAGACCGTATACACACTACTTATGCCGGGTAATGTTTTATTCGTCACAGGTGAAATCGCCCCATTTGCAAAAGAAAGTGATATTGGGACCTTAACCCATTATCTACCCGCTGGATTGCATGAAGAGGGATCTTTTGATACCCGCATCATGATGCCTCGTTATGGTACGATCAGCGAGCGAAAAAATCGTCTCCATCAGGTGATTCGTCTTTGTGGAACCAAGATCCCAATGGACAGCAGGCCAGAGACGCTCTCCGTTAAAGTGACTGCGATCCCTGGAACTCGCTGTCAGGTGTACTTTATGGATAGCAAGCGTTATTTCAAGAGGAAAGGTATGCATAAGGACAGGGAGGGGATGATTTTTGAAGACAATGCCGCCCGTGCACTCTTTTTTGCACGGTCCGTGATTCAAACGGTTCGGAAGCTGCAATGGAAGCCCGATATCGTTCACGCTTTCGGTTGGATTAGTGGGTTTTTGCCGTTGATACTCTCCACCGAGTGTACTAACGAAGAGGTCTTTGACTCCATCAAGACGATCGTATATACTCCCGATCACATCCAGGCCGACGCGATCATTTCCAATGACCTGATCAAAAAGATGAAGCTGACTCTCAATGGGGAGATCACCGGAATGAGTCTATCTGACCTGGGAACGAAATTCTCAGATATCGTCGCCTACCCTCCTTCGGTAACCCCTGAATCCGAGGCATCGTTCCATTTTAGTGAAGACACTCAGGAAATGATCCTACAGGCCACCGATCTCTATCAGGATGCATTTCGTTCCGTAGCTGCCTGACGAAAACATAGGCACACTTAAAGAGTATACGCCTAAATTTTTGTCTTGAAATACGATTTTGCCCCATCTATGCGTTCTTTGGCATGATCTTTGGGGTATCTCCAACGGAATGCGTTCATTTCCTTTTTTCTTTTTTTTCGTAGGACTTTTGGTTCTGACTTCATGTTCAGATCCAGTTTCTGATGTTGGGCTTGACTTACTTGAGGATGAGACCAGTGCACGCATTGAAACCATTGCTCCGACATCATTTTCTGCTTCTTCACGCGTAGATCTAACGGCTCAGGCACCAAGGGTGCTTGTTGGATCCGTTGATGATCCAGTGGCGGGACTGATCTCAGCCAGTGGGTATATCGATTTCGAAGGTACTTTTGCAGGATCTCCCTCAGAGGAGATTACCAGTGCAAGGCTAATCTTCACCCAAGATTATAGCTACGGAGATACACTGTCTACCGTAGAATTTACACTGCATCAAATTCTAAGTGAATGGGATGCATCTGAAGTAGAGTCCAGTAGTAGTTTACGCACGAGTGAGGCAATTGCAACGACATTTGTTCTCGGGAATCGGACCATCATTGATCTGCCTGAATCTTGGATTCAAGAACACGAGGATGATCTCAAGAGTACGGACTTTGAAAATGCGTTTCATGGCTTTGCCTTGGTTGGATCTACTGGTGATCAGGTTCTTGGCTTCAATACAAGAGGCTCCACCTCAACCTTTGAATTGACTTCTGCCTCTGGAACCACATCCTATACGGTGAGCAGTACCTACACGCAAGTTGACCGGATGAGTCCAGCACAGCCCCCGAGTGGATTTTTATTATTTCAGGATGGATCGGGCCCTGGCATTGAAATGATTTTTGATTTTGAATCGTTTGACAGTGAACCGATCAATGGGGCGATTTTCAGTTTTCCAGCCTTCACATTGACGGATTTCCCAACGCCAGATCATTTTGTGCGCACGGCTCCAGATTCATTGCAATTGTTTGCTGTCCCCATGGATGAATCTATCCAGCCTTTTGGTATTGCGGTCGCACGCATGGACGAAGGTGCGTATCGATTTGCCAGTTCCATCTTGAGTGCCTTTGTTCAAAATCTTTTATTTGGAGCACAGGAAATTCAGCATCTTGAATTACGTGCTCCTCCGGCAAATCATTCCCTAGACGCGATTCTCTTCCATTCTAAAGACAGTGGAGATTTTGCCCCAACTCTTACCATGATTTTGCCTCCATGACAATTCGTCATTTGTTTGTTGTTCTGACTCTGATTTCCATCACCAATATCATCTATGCTCAGGGGCGTGATGATGGATCGTTTTATTCTCGATACGGAGTAGGGGAGCTGGTTTCGTTTGCGTCCAGTCAGGCACAGGCTTTGGGTGGTGCTAGTGCTGGACTCTTTTCCTACAACTACATGAATTTCAGCAACCCAGGTACATGGAGTCGTCAGACTTTGGTTCGGGTTGCGATTGGTGCACAATTTCATCGGCTGGAGGCTTTGGATGCCGTAGGACGAAGCGAACAATTCACTCGAGGGAATTTTAATGCAATTCAGATCGGAGTTCCCCTGATCGCTGGGAAACTGGGAATGGGTGTTTCATACGAGCCATTCAGTCGTATTCACTACCAAGTGTCAACGAACAATTCGGTAAGTGTTTCACCACGCGAAGGAGAGTTTGCGTATCGAGTCAATCACGAAGGATCTGGTGGACTGCATCAGGCAAGAATTGGATTGGGTTTTAAACTCACTTCATGGGCATCCATAGGTGCAACTGCAGATATTCTATTTGGAATTATTGAAGAGGGCCGCCGTACTACATTTGAACGTTTGGATTTATTAGAGACGAATCTAGTGAATACAACCCGTCTGTTTGGAGTGTCATCCACTGCTGGCGTTACGCTATCGTTTGATAGTGAAGAGTATGAATTTGTAACAACCTTGACGGCAACACTTCCGACATCCCTTGACGGTACAAGGAATCTTACTTTGGGGGAAAGCCTCAATGTTGACACCCTAGAGACTTCAACCGATGGTACGCTTGAGCTTCCAACCAAGCTTCTTGGTGGGGTTGCGTTCTCCTACCAAAATCGTTGGCTGATCAGTACGGAAGTACGTTATGAACCCTGGTCATCGGCATCAACCACTGTACCACTCAATGCTTTCAACTCAACGTATCTTCGTGATCGAGTACGCTATTCCATGGGGGTTGAGTTTATCCCGGCTGGGGCATCTCTTCAGTCCAGTTACTTGAGCAGGACAGCTTATCGATTGGGATTCTATCGTGACAGGCTTTATGTGAGTCCGGTCCCTGGAAGAGATGTAGTGGTCACCGCGATCACGGGCGGATTAGGACTTCCGACCTTATTTTTTGGCACCCGGGTTGATCTTTCCTTTGAGATAGGTACTCGAGGGTCTACCAACTACAATCTTATTCGCGACCGCTTTATTGGCGTGTCGGCTACGCTGAATATTGGAGAGCGTTGGTTTGTCAAGCGTAGGCTTGGATAGGGTATTACTTTGTGGCGGTCGGGTTTTTTTGTTGCTGATTGATCCAATCAGTTCTCTCTCTGAGGCAAGACTTGTAACTTAGACTATCCGCATGCCACCAAGAACTTCACCAATCCGTAGTTGAAGATTGGAGTTCATTCTGAAGGAGAGATTTAGAAAATTGATCCTCATCTCCTCATCAAACCGTAGTAATCACCACCCTGCTCTTACGAGGGCAGAATCACTGTGGCACTTAAAATATCTGCCAGTCAAGTCTTTCCACTACCTTTTCCCTAACGGTGGGGAGATTTCTTTCCTATGGATTGCATTGTGCAAATAAGTGAATGCATAGAGTGACAGTTGGTGGAGCTGGTGGAGAAGATCAGTAGAGTCGTGATAGAATGTGCATCCATGCATCTGAAATGAAGTAGTCTTTTCTATATCTGATAATGAGGGTTGAAACGAATTTATGAATGAAAACGCCAAGCACGAAAAAACTTCAATACGCAATCAATGAAATCTTTAATTGAAAATTTGCGAATAAAAATTTGATAATTAGCCGAAACTTGTTTGATTACTTGATGAAATGATTACTCATCAGATCTTACCTTGACGGTCAGAGTCTCTTCTTACTCAGGCCATTGAAAACATGCCCGTAGTACTCATCCACGGATCTCACCAGTGTGGGAAGACAAACCTTGCACGGGTGGTTGGAGACACCTTCGGATATACGTATCATTCGTTTGATGATCCGAAGATCCGTGAAGCCGCACAAAATGATCCAGTAGGGTTTATCAACAATGTGTCTGATCGTGCAATTCTGGATGAAATACAACTTGTACCAGAGTAATTTCGTCCACTAAAACTGTCAATTGATTCCACCCGAAAACCGGGGCGTTTGATATTGACGGGTTCTACCAGTGCCTATTTTCTCTCTGAGTTAAATGATGCCCTTGCAGGTCGCATGATAATGATTCGCCTCCATCCTTTATCTCAACAAGAGATAGACCACACTACAGCAGCACCATTTTTTAGGACGTTTATTTCGCGGAACATTCCCGATGACCAAGATGGAGCCATTAGGTAAGAATCTGATAGAGCGAATTCTTTTTGGTGGGTAACCCCGCACTATTGACGATTCCATCAGGTCCGATACGTGCCTCTTGGTACAGCAGTTATGTTCTCGGTCTCGTCCAAAAAGACATCATGGAAATTTCTGGTATACGTTCCATTGATGCCCTGTCCAAGCTACTAACTGTGGCTGCAAATATGTCAAGTCAACTCTTGAATGTGTCTTCACTTGCTTCAAGTTTGCAAATGAATACCAATACGATTCGTAGCTATCTTGGATTGCTTGAGTGTCAATTTCTAATTGAACGGCTTTTCCTTGGTCCACTCATCGAATGCAACGGTTAGTAAAGACTTCCAAAATTCATGTCAGTGATACTGGACTTGCGTGTTCACTGTTAGATATAGATGTGGATTATTTGATGAGCAATAGATCGTTTCTAGGACATCTGTTGAGTCATTTGTCTTACAGGAATTGAAAAGACAATCCAGTTCATCCAATGATCCTTACAGGTTTTACCATTTTCGGGATCGGGATAATGTGGAAGTGGATATGATCATTGAGCGGGGAGCGTTTCAGTTATGTGGACTTGAAGTGAAAGCATCCTCTTCGGTGGACAACTCCGACTTTAAGGGGCTACGTAAGGTAAAGGTTGCACACTCAGATCGCTTTGCGTATAGGGCAGTACTATACGGTGGCGATACAAGTGTAAGTTTTGGAGAAGGGATATATGCAGTTCCAATTCGAATGTTATGGGAAAGTCAAACCTAAAAATGATCAATTTTTAAGATATATAGGTGTGCAATTTCATCTGAATATATAATGGTTTCCACATCACTCTACAAACGGATAAAAATTCACGCAGCGATGACAGGGCGGGATGTGAAGTCGATTATTATTGAGTTGGTGGGGAATACATTGGATGGAAAAGAGGAAGGGTATCGCATAGTAACAAAAGAGAACAATCTTGTATACAACTTGTTAGGTTTTGGACCGGTGACTTTTTTTCTCATGAAAACCACCTCTGCATCTTTACCAAA
>JAPOUL010000015.1 GCA_026708685.1 Bacteroidota bacterium | reverse complement strand
GAGGAATAAGTAGGCCAGACAGAGATCTTCAGGTTCTGAATGAAATGACTACGAAGATCCTGCCGCTGGAGACCTTGCAAGCAATAACCAAGTCGGTTGGTTCAGGGTGTTTCGCACTGCTGGAGGTGGGCCATCAGTTTCACCTACGCTTGAAAATCGCCATAACATACGCCGCAAAGGTCGTATACAAGGTATTGCCGACACATAAGACCCAGATCAGATGGTCTCTGCTTATTCCTTCCTGCAAGATGATAAATATCGACATTAATCCGTTATGAATGAGCGAAACGACCAGCGTGATTTCAACAATTCGCCTAGCGGATCTTTCAAGAACTTCAGTATTGATGACATTGACAGTGCCGATGGAAAATCCAATAAGCGTTTTCACGAACATGTGGGTGCCCCACAAGCCATAGATGGCATCCAGGCCAAAGCCCGCAATGAATCCCGTCAAGGCACCACCAATCTGACCATAGCGAACCGACATCCAGAGAACAAATAGCAAAACGATATCGGGTGTAGAACCCCACAAGCTAATTCTTCCGAAGAAAAGCCACTGGAGTACCACAACCACCATGCCAATAAAGAAAAAGCGTAGAATATCACGCATCAATGGTTGAAACTAAAACTCAAGCAATTGGTGCAATCAAGCAATCACACATTCTATCATGCCTCGTACCAGAAAATCTGTGCCAACGAAGTCGAGAAAGCGCCGAACAAAAAAGCGCTCCATGATCTTGTTGCCTCATAACTATGTACTCATTACGATCGGCGTTCTGGCCGTAGTGATTGGATATGCAATCATGCGGATTGAAAACGAGGTGGATGGAATTCTTTCTCTCTATGTTGCACCACTGCTGATTTTGGGGGGATACCTTGAAATCATCTATGCCATTTTGTGGCGAGGTTCTACTCGTACAGATAGTACGCCTCACTCGTCTGGATAAATTCGCTGACATCCATCTGCCACGACGCAATGATCTCCTCTGGAGAGTTGGTCTGTAGCATGTCTTTGAGTCTGGATGAGCCAGAGAGTTTTGCTAACCACTCCGGTCGGGCCAGAAATGCATCCATATCTGCTACAGCATGATAGTACGCATGCAGGATGTGAATTCCGGTTTCTACAGGTTGATAGATCTGACGGTCGATGATTTTGATGGCCAGTCCCTGGATCGTCTGACCGTCTAATTTGGGAGCAGACTCCATACTTCCGATGGGTGCTGGTGTAAACTCCATCCCTTCAAAAAGCACACCGGGTAACAATTTTTGATTGAGCATCTCGGCAATATCTCCTCCGTTCACCCCAGCAGTCCCCACCTGCAAGAAGGGGTTCAGGGTACCTCGCCCCTCACTGCCCGTGGTGGATTCAAAAAAGCAGGTTCCTGGATAGACTAAGGCCGTTTCAAATCTGGGAATATTGGGACTCGTAAGAACCCAGGGCCGTCCAGTATCGGGCCACTGCATATTACGAGTCCATCCCTGCATACGCATGACGCGTACATCCAGTGAGTCCAGACCGGGCAGTAGCGCCTCGCCTTGAATCATCTGAGCTAACTCGCCAACGGTCAGTCCATGGGTAATCGGGATGGAATATTGGCCCACGAAGGATTGCAGGGATGATTCAAGAAGAAATCCAGAGACATACGTTCCAGACAGGGGGTTCGGGCGATCAAGAACCATGAATGGGATATTCGCCTCGGCCGCTGACTGCATCGCTAAGCCCATCGTGGAGATATAGGTATAAAATCGTGCCCCTACATCCTGAATATCATAGACCAACAGATCTATGCCATCCAGCATCTCCATGGTGGGTCTTCGGGTTTGACCATAAAGACTGTATACCGGAGCCCCTGTGCGTTGATCAATTCCATCCTTGACGGCTTCTCCATCTTCGGCCGTACCGCGGAGTCCATGTTCGGGTCCAAAGATGGCACCAAGCGTTACATTGGGAGAGTCATCCACAAGATTAATCAAGTGCTCGTCTCCCACGAGTGCAGTATGGTTGACGATCAGTCCAATCGTTGTACCAGCCAAGGGTTCAAAGTTTGACTCTGCCAGAAGGTCAGCACCAGTGCGTACGGGGGTGGTTTGTGCCAGAACAGATCCAGCACATAGGGAGATCCATAAGATGATGAAGAGATTCCTCATGAGATGTCTACAGGTATACTGCCATGATCACCGAAAAAATACGCAATTTCTATGTGTGCGTTTTCGGGTGAATCGGAGCCGTGCACGATATTTTCTGCTTTGCTACTGGCAAAACGTTTTCGGATCGTTCCCTCATCGGCATCTTGGGGATCCGTTGCTCCAATCAGTGTGCGGAAAGCCTCAACGGCATTAGGTTTTTCAAGAACCATGGGGATACATGGTCCGCTGGTCATAAAATCAATCAGGTCATTGAAAAAAGGGCGCTCTCGATGGACTGCATAAAATCCTTCAGCACGCTCTCGAGAAAGCTGGACCATGTGAAGAGCACAGACTTTGAACCCTGCGTTCTCAATTTGTTGCAAAACACTTCCCGAAAGAGCTCTGCGAACGCAGTCAGGTTTTAAAATGGCAAGGGTACGGTTGGTATTCATTAATGAAAAAGTTGGTACGATTTGGTAAAGTTACGTTAAATTGTTAAGAGTGATCACTTTTGATCCAAAGACCAGCAAAATCAACGGTTTACCCGTCATTCAGCTCCATTTACTCATGAACATTCTACGATTCTTTCCATTATTGATCCTCTTGATGGCCGGATGTGCTCAAGAGCCTTCTCCTCCGAACATTGTATTCATCTTTACCGATGATCATACGGCCCGTGCCTTGAGTGCTTACGGTTCAGTGATCAATGAAACGCCGCATCTGGACAGAATTGCAAACGAGGGAATGCGTTTTACGCAGTGTCTTGTGACCAATTCCATCTGTGCACCCAGCCGTGCCGTGATTCTGACAGGCAAACACAGCCATATCAATGGTCAACTTACCAATGGAAACCGATTTGATGGCACTCAGCCTACCTTTCCCAAGATCTTACAGGAAGCAGGGTACCAGACGAGTATCATTGGAAAATGGCATCTCCAGAGCGATCCGACTGGATTTGACCACTGGCAAGTTCTGATTGGGCAAGGGCCTTATTATAATCCGCGTTTCTTGATTCCTGGAGATACGGTTCAAATAGAGGGATACACCACGGATATTATTACAGATCTGGCCCTTGAATGGCTTGACACCCAGCGCAACCCTGATCAACCATTCATGCTGATGTATCAGCATAAAGCTCCTCATCGAGAGTGGCATCCAGGACCCGACCATTTCGAAATGTATGCGGACGAAAGCATTCCCGAACCTGCAAACCTTTTTGATGATTACTCCAATCGTGCTTCTCCTGCCGCAGAACAGGGTATGACGATTGCAAGGCATATGAATGTGGAAGATCTGAAACTTACTCCACCATGGAGCATGAATGAACAGCAGAAAGCCGAATGGGAAGAGGTGTATGGGCCTAGGAATCAGGTCTTTCTTGAGGCAAATCTGGAGGGTGATGATCTGACAAGATGGAAATATCAGAGGTATGCAAAGGAATATCTGCGTACGGTAGCTGGCGTGGACGATAATGTTGGACGCTTGCTAGATTACTTGGAAGAGCATGCTCTTGATGAGAATACGGTGGTGATCTACTCGTCCGATCAGGGATGGTATTTAGGCGAGCACGGGTGGTATGACAAACGATGGATGTATGAGGAATCACTCGTGACCCCATTGTTGGTTCGGTGGCCGGGTAAAATTCAGGCTGGAAGTATCAATGATGCGATGGTGTCGAATTTGGATTTTGCTGCCACCTTCCTTGACTTGGCAGGTGCAGAGATTCCTATAGACTTGCAAGGGCGTAGTCTGAAGCCACTCTTTCTAGGCGAAACCCCTGAAGACTGGCGGACGAGTCACTACTACCATTATTATGAATATCCGGGCTATCACTGTGTAGAACGACATTATGGTGTTCGGACTTCCCGCTATAAACTGATTCATTATTACAATCGTGATGAATGGGAGCTGTTTGACCTTGAGGTGGATCCCATGGAAATGAAGAGCGTGTATCACGATGAGGCCTATCAGGACATCGTAGATGAGTTGAAAGAGGAGCTTGCTCGCCTTCGGGCGTATTACGCAGTTCCCGATGATGAGCGGCCGACTGGCCCCTGCATTCCCAATGAACGGGGCGCACCCATTCCACAACAATAAAATTCATGAGACTTTTTCGAGTTCTTGCATCCCTTTTGGTGGGGATTGTACTTATATCCACCACCTCAACAGCACAGGTACCACATCCCAAAGAGGTCTTCGGCTTTATGCCGGGAGATGACTATAAACTGGCTAGGTTTGATCAGCTCATCTCATACTACAAGACGCTAGCCAACACCAGTGACCGTGTGGTATACCAAGAAATCGGAGCATCCGTGGATGGTCTGCCGATGCCTCTTGTGATGATTTCCAGTGAGGAAAATTTGAACTCTCTTGAACAATGGAAGTCCATTAGCAGCTCGCTTGCTCGTGCAAGGATTTCTGAAAGCCAGGCCGAAATGCACTCTCAAGAAGGGCGTGCCATCATCTGGATTGATGCGGGCTTGCATTCCAATGAGGTGTCGGGTGCACAAATGGCCCCTCTACTGGCATGGCGTGTGGCGACCGAAGCCTCTTCAGAGATGGATCACATTCGTGAGAATGTCATTCTTCTACTGATGCCCATCATGAATCCTGACGGACATGACATCATTGCTTCTTGGTATGATCATACGGTTGGAACTCCCTATGAGGCGAGTAGCCCTCCCTGGCTGTATCATCACTATGCGGGGCATGACAATAATCGTGACTGGTTCATGAATAACTTGCCTGAATCCAAGGCTGTGTCCGAGATCCTCTATAATCAATGGTATCCCCAGATCGTTGTGAATCATCATCAGGTCAGCCCCAATTGGACAAGAATTTTTATTCCCCCCTTTACTGATCCCGTCAACCCAAGAATCCATCCTGGGATCACGACTGGGGTCAATCTCGTCGGAAGTGCAATGGCCAACAGGTTTGCCATGAAGGAGATGCCAGGGGTGATCTCGGGAGTGACCTTTAGTATGTGGTGGAATGGAGGGATGCGAACGGTCCCTTACTATCACAATATGATTGGCATCTTGACCGAAGCTGCTCATGCAACCCCAAGTCCAAGATTTTTTGATCCAGACTCTATCCCTGATTTTGTGAGAGGCGGGCACCCAACCAATGGCACGAATATTAATTATCCCAACCCATGGAAAGGAGGCTGGTCCCATTTCTCAGAACCTGTCCAGTACATGATCACAGCCTCCATGGCCGTCCTCCGTCTGGCTGCTGACCGTCGTCAAACATTGCTCTATAACATCTGGAAAATGGGTCAGGATGCAATCCATGCGGAAGATTCTGTAGCGGCGTATGTATTGCCTGCGGAGCAGTGGAACGCTGGTGAAGAGATAGAACTCGTCAATATTTTGCGGGTCGGGGGCATTGAAATTGAGCAGGCGACTGCGTCCTTTTTGGTGGACGGTTCTCAGTATGAGGCGGGATCCTTTATCATACCAACTGCCCAGCCCTTCAGAGCTTACCTCAAGGATTTATTAGAGCCTCAGCATTATCCAGATCGAAAAACTCAAGCGGGAGATCCGATTGTACCTTACGATCTGGCGGGTTGGACTCTGCCTTTACAGATGGGGGTTCAGGTCGATCGGGTGAGCATGCTCCCCAATGTTGCAACCGTACCCGTTACGGAGTCCGTCCATCCATTATCTGGTCGAATGCCGGCTAACAATGCTTACAGGGTCGTCATGGATCCCCGCCCCAATCAAAGTCGTCATGTGATCAACCAAGCCATGCGTGATGGACTCACGGTTGAGGTCATCCCTGAACCGATTCAGGTAGGAGAGAACAGCTGGCCGTCAGGTGCTTTAGTGATTGAATCTGATCCCTCACTTCGTCGGATCGCTGATTTTACGGGTACGAATTTTTATGAAGTCCCCCAGGATGCACCAGCCGACTTGGTCAAATTGGATGCTCCAAAGATTGGATTGTACAAATCATGGGTTGCCAACATGGATGAGGGGTGGACACGAATGGTTTTGGAGTCCTATGCATTTGATATGGATACGCTTCACGACTCAGATATTCGTGACAGAGATTTGTCCTCCTACACGGCGATTCTGCTCCCAAGTCAAACACCAGAGCGTCTGTTACATGGACACCGAAAAGGAATGATGCCGGAGATCTACACTGGCGGGCTTGGATTGGAAGGCACCCTTGCTCTGAACGAGTATGTCACCGAGGGGGGAATATTGGTTGCACTGGACGCGGCCAGTGACTACGTGATTGATCAGTTCGGATTACCCATTGAGAATGTAGTTGAAGGCGTATCCGCCTCCGAGTTTTTCATTCCTGGATCTATTGTGCAGTTACATATTGACCATGAACACCCGATTGGATATGGATTGCCGTCCCAGACTGCGGCATCGTTTGTTCGCAGTCGTGCCTTCTTGACGGTTCGGCGTTCTAATTTACAGGAAGGCGGACGGATAGAATTATATCAAGCCGATCCATTGCCTGTGGAGGTGATTGCCCGCTATGCCGAAGAGGACATCCTTATGAGTGGCTGGGCGTTAGGTGAGGATCAATATCTTAGTGGGAAAGCAGCTGTGGTCAGAGTTAGTCATGGAGAGGGGGCCATTGTTCTGTTTGGTTTTCGGCCTCAGTTTAGAGGGCAGACGCGGGGCACCTATAAATTGCTTTTCAATGCATTGATGATGGGAAACATTGATGGATCATGACATCAAAGCTACATTCCATGATGTAAGTTGATTTAATCATGGGTGCGAATGGAGTCTGCTCAGTTAAGGGCAAGAATGGATCGTGAGAGGAATTGATGGTTTATCACACATGTCGCTCAGCGTGGTATGAACTACGGACCAATGGTCCGCTTTCTACATGCTCAATTCCTTTCTGCTCACCGATTTCCTTGTATCGTAGAAATTGGTCAGGATGAATAAATTCTTCAACATCTAAATGAAGGCGAGTGGGCTGAAGGTATTGTCCTATGGTCATGACATCTACCCCAACGCGTACAAAATCATCCATCAACTCAAATACTTCATCTTCGGTTTCTCCGAGTCCGACCATGATACCGCTTTTGGTGCGGAGTCCCTGTTGCTTTGAAATTCGCAGGACTTCCAGCGATCGGGCGTAATCGGCCTGGGGGCGGACTTTTCGATAGAGTCTAGGTACGCTTTCCACATTATGGTTGAGGATTTCTGGGCGTTCATCAAGAACGACCTGAAGGGCATCCCAGAGTCCTCGAAAGTCGGGGATCAAAACTTCTACGGTACAGCCGGGAATTTCTTCACGGATTCGCCGGATGGTTTCGGCGAAGATCGGTGCACCTCCATCTTTTCGCTCATCGCGGTTGACCGAAGTGATGACTGCATGACGGAGGCCCATGATACGGGCAGCATTGGCCACACGGCGTGGTTCATCATAGTCTAACCCCGGCTCTGGCCTCCCCGTTTGGACAGCACAGAACCCGCATGATCGAGTACAGACATTGCCTAAAATCATAAATGTAGCTGTCCCGGCCGTCCAGCACTCACCCATATTGGGGCATCGGGCACTTTGGCATACCGTGTGCAGGTCGTTTTCTTCAATCAGGTCAACCAGTTTTCGATAAACGGGGCCATAGGGAAGCTTGACGCGTAGCCAGTCGGGGCGACGGGCACGCACAGGAGCTTCCACGACAGGCAGACCTACGAAGTCTCCCATTCCATCTCCACCTGATGAACCCGATTGTTTTTTTAGGGTGATTTCACCGGGGAGAAACGAATGTTTTGTAATGTTGGAACTCAACAATATTAGCGGTTAGTGATACAACCCGCTTACGATAAAATTTGTATATTGATCCACTTAGAGAACACAAAAAATCAAGTCTACATGATCCATCTTCGTGCTGAGCAGGTTCCTCAGGTTTTTGGAAGGCACATCAATGCAACGGGCATGATGCCCATGGTCTTAGATATGCGTGAAAGTCAGGGAGTCAGGCTCATTGATAAAATCTCAGGGAATTCCTATCTCGATTTTTTCGGATTCTTCGCCAGTAGTATGTTGGGGATGAACCACCCCAAGTTGACTTCTGATTCAGAGGCCTTTGATCGGCTAACCGATGCAGCGGTGAATAAGGTGGCGAATTCAGATATTCAGACAGCACATATGGCAGGTTTTTTGGAAACCTTCTACCGTGTTGCACAATCGGATGCACTTCCCTATGCTTTTTTTATTTCGGGTGGGGCTTTAGCGGTTGAAAATGCGCTGAAGGCTGCTTTTGACTGGAAGGTTCGAAAAAACCTTGCCAAAGGGATTTCATTAGAGCGTGGGCAGCAGGTCATGCACTTGCGGGAGGCATTTCATGGTCGTAGTGGCTATACCCTGTCGTTAACAAACACCTCGGATCCTTGGAAAACGAGATATTTCCCAAAGTTTGACTGGCCTCGCATCCTGAACCCTAAAATCACGTTCCCTCTTTCGGAGCATTTGGAGGATGTGGAATCCATGGAGGCTCAAGCACTGGAAGAGGCAAAATCCTTTTTTCTGACTCGTAAAGATGAGATCGCCTGCATCATTCTTGAAACGATTCAGGGAGAGGGCGGCGACAACCACTTTAGGCCTGAATTTTTACAGGCGTTAAAGAATCTTTCTCTTGAAAATGATGCTCTTTTGATATTTGATGAAGTTCAGTGTGGATCTGGTATTACGGGCACTTTTTGGGCGTGGGAGCAGTTGGGAGTGACACCTGACCTATTGGCATTTGGAAAAAAGACGCAAGTATGTGGTGTGCTTGCTGGCCCACGCCTTGATGAAGTAGAGGATCATGTTTTTGTCAAGCCTGGGCGCATCAATTCTACTTGGGGTGGAAACTTAGTGGATATGGTGCGTGCGGACCGCATTTTGGAAATCATGGAAGAGGAGATCTTATTATCGAATGCAGCTTCTATGGGTGCTCATCTTTTGAATCGACTCAATGCCTTAACCGAGGAATCTGAACATTTTTCCAACGCACGTGGCCGCGGCCTTATGTGTGCCGTAGATGTATCGTCACGATCACTTCGTGATGATCTACTGAGCCGCTGTTTTGAACAAGGTGTGATTATCATAGGATGTGGGGAATCATCCATACGATTTCGGCCAGCTTTGACGATCACGGAGGAGGAGATTGATGAGGGAATTGATGTTTTAGAACGCGTTATTCCCAGAGTTTCTAATACGATTGCCTAAAGAATCAAGCCATCATTCTACCTTGAACTAACAGTAAGCCGCCCGCTGTCGTATTCGGACTCATAGACTCAACAATTTGGCAACCACGGATATAATTTCATTAGAATACCAGAGTCAATCATGACAACTTTCTGAATGGAGTAAAGGATTCATATTTGAGCGTCCTAACGATTGGCTTTTTCTATGGATCAAACCGTTAGGATTAGGTTTTAATTAGTATGTGGAGGTCTAGCATTTCATTTACTTTATGATTAATTTGATAAGGTAGTTTTGCGGACACTTCCAGAAACGTTACTAGGTATCCATTTCAATTACCTTCGCTAAGCCGATCGATTTCATACACTTAGGGCTCGTCCAAAAATAACTTATACAACTTAAGCCCAATAAAATCTTCATTTATCCCATTTTTGCACTGCTGGGATAAATATC